>JANYCM010000268.1 GCA_025360285.1 Sphingomonadales bacterium | reverse complement strand
GCGCGCAGCAGCAGCACCAGGCCCCCCAAAGCCGTGCAGACCAGCACCACCCCGGCGGTATAGGCCAGCGCATCGCGGCGGGCGGCGGGCGGCTCGACATTGCCCTTCGCCAGGCTGAGCGCCTTCAGGCTGAGGATCGGGAACACGCAGGGCATGATGTTGAGGATGATACCGCCGAGCACGGCCCCCAGCAGGATCAGCGGCAGTCCCGGCGCATCTTCAACCGGGGTGCTGGCATTCAGCGCCAGCCCGGCCGCCGGCACCGCACCGGGGCGGGCGGTGATGGCAAAACCCAGCGGCTTGTCCTCGCCCTGGCGTTCGACGCGCAGCACGCCCTTTATCTCGCCTGTCGGTGCCGGGCTGGCTGCCCTGGTTTCGATGCGCAGCTGGTCGCCGGCGATCGTCACCATCTGCGGCGCGGCATAATCGATCGTGCCATCGGCTTCGGGGAAGAAATAGGCGCTGCGGATTTTCTGCATCGATGCCATCGGCACGGCGAGCACGAAGCGGCTGTTGGCGGCCTGCCATGTCGCCGCCCAGGTGACGGGCTTGGGCAGCGCCGCCTGGGCGACCGCGATGCGATAGCCGGTATCGGCATCGCTGGCGCCATCGCCGATGACCAGCGGCAGGGTCAGCGTCGCCGATTCGGGCACGCATTGTTCCAGGCTGCACACCAGCCAGTCGGCCTTCACCGTCACCGGAAAGGCACTGCCCTTGGCCATCCCGGCCGGCGGCGTCACCTTGGTCAGCAGCACATTGGGGTGGGCATAGACATAGTTCATCAGCCCCGAAACGATCAGGGTTTCGGGCAGCGGATAGCCCAGCGACGGCGGCGTGTCCGTGCCCGCCGTCAGGGTCCAGGCGACGCGGGTGGCGGCGCCGGCATCGCCGGGGTTGGCCCAATACGTATGCCAGCCGGGGCGCGGCGTCAGTTGCAGGCCGATGGTCAGCGGTTGCCCGGCGACGGGCTTCACGCTGTCGGCGATGATTTCGATACGGGTATGCGGTTGATCGGACACCGTCTGCGCCGCCAGCGGCGGGGCGATGAGGGCGAGCGCCAGGGCGAAGATGCGGAGAATCATGGAGGGGTTATGCCCGTAATGACCGGCGGGCGGAAGCGGGCGGGGTGCGGGTTATTGCGCCGAAGCGACAGTTTTGAAATCCACCATGATTTCCCCTGAAATCGCCTCCAGCGCGCCCTGCACCGCATCGGCGCTGACACCCGGCGGCACCAGCAATTGCGCTTCCGCCCTGAACAGCCGGTTGCCCGACCAGGCTTCATCGGCGGTGCTGGTCTCCAATACCTCGATATTCACCCCCAGCGCCGCCAGCGCCGCGCTCACTTCACGGACGATCCCCGGCCGGTCCTGGCCGACCAGCGAGAAATCCAGCCGCGTGCCGATCGGCGCCGCATCGCCGGCGGGGAACACCTCGAAGCGCAGCCGCGCCGCATCGCCGCTGGCCAGGGCGGCATAAAGCGTTTGCCTCGCTTCCTCCGGAAGTTCCACGAGCACCGAACCCACATAAGTGCCGCCCAGCCGCGACAAATGACTGTCCAGCCAATTGCCGCCGGCGGCGAGCACCGCGGCGGCGACCGCCTCGGTAAGCCCGGGGCGGTCAGCGCCGATGACGGTAAGGATGATCTTGGTTGCCATGGCGCGCTTTTGCCGTGCGGGGTGGGGATTGGCAACCGGGGGTATTCGAACTCTTACTCGAGATAAATTCCGACAACCCGCCACTGGCTGCCCTCGCGGTTCAGTGACAGTGTTTCGGTCTTGCTCACATTGTTGGCGAAGGTCGTGCGGAAGCGGACGGCGCGAACACCATTGGGCGGCGCGGGGATGTCCTGGTCGCTGAGCAATTCACGGGACAAGGCGGGGCCGAGGCGGCCGTGCACCTGCTCGCCGGCGCCCTGCCAGTTGGCGAGGGCGTTGACCATGCGAAAATGTGCGCCGGTCGCGGCCCAGCTTTCCGGCCATTTGCGCGCATCCACGAGCGTGAGCCAATCGCGCGCGGCTCGGCTTGCGTCACTTTCGGCGACGATCGTGGCTGCGGCGGGTGCGGCCGGGGCGGGCGGGGCGGCGGGTTCGGTCGATGACAGGGCGAGAGCGGCGACGAAAAGGGCAATCATGGCAAATCCTCCGATGGTCCAGGCGGCCCGGCGCGGCGATTGCGCAGGGCCTGGGTCAAAGGTGTGAAGGCCCGCCGCCGCGCCGGCATCCCCTGAATTCTTGTCTACAAGGATTTGCGGGGTGGCGCCCTCCGCGTCACGCAACAGCCGGGCGGCGGCCTTGCTGCTCGATACCGACAGCTTGCGCCGCGCATCGCGCAACCGCTCGTTGACCGTATGCACCGACAGGCCGAGATGGCTCGCCATCGACTTGGCATCATGCCCGGCCAGCAGCAGGCGCAGCGCGTCCTTCTCCTTCGCCGTCAGCGCGTGATAGCCGTCTGCCATTGATGCCGTCGCCCTTTGAACACTGGGGCCGACGCTAGCGCGGGCGGTTACCGGCGGTCACCCCGAATTTTTTGTACCCGGGAGGGAAGGGTGGCGGGATAGAGTGCCTCCGGCGGCTGGGGCCTGAGGCCCCAGACCCCTGTTGTTCTTGACCCGACTGTGTGAAATACATATACGATGCTGATCGAGTTCGATACCGCGAAAGACGCTGCCAACCGTGCCAAACACGGCATCGCCCTAGCGTTTGGAGCGCAAATTTTCGACGACGAGGATCACACATTCACCCCGACGATCCGGGAAGGCGATGAAGAAGACAGGTTCAAACTGATCGGCACGGTCGATGGCAAACTCTACACCGCCATCCATGTCTGGCGCGGCAACGCCGTGCGGTTCCTGTCGGTACGGAGGAGCAATGCCAGTGAACAAAGAGACTATGATCGCGATTGAAGCCGATCCGAACGATCCTGAAGATCGTGCGGTCAGCGTCGCTGGCGTTGAGCGCGGCCTGATGGGCCGGCGCATCCGGCGGCTGCGCAACCGCCTTGGCATGACGCAGGAGGCGTTCGCCAGGGCCTATGGCATCCCGCTCGCCAACATCCGCCAATACGAGATCGGCCGGACGATGCCGCCGCCGGCGGTACGGGCCTATCTGAAGGTCATCGATGCGGAACCGGAGGCGGCGGCGCGGGCGGTGGGGATGGTGGCGTAGCGGCGGGCCGCGTGTTTTCCGCTCCCGCCTGCAGGAGAGGCGACTCCCCCTTTGGACGAGCGGGTGAGGGTGTTTCTCTTCGCCGCCAGCGCCTACCCCGAAGCTCAGGCACACCCTTAGCTGGCGCGCTGGTGCTCGTCTTGGCGGTGCATCTGCTGGCCAACCTCAACCCGC
>JANYCM010000148.1 GCA_025360285.1 Sphingomonadales bacterium | reverse complement strand
TTTTCTTACTGCACCGGGCCGATGATCACCGATTTTGTCGCCCGCTCCGCATCCGGGCGCGGCTGGGCCGCCGGGTCGGCATCGCCGGCGTCGCCCCATTTGGCGCGCACGCGCTTCGCATTGGCGGTCGAGTCATAAGGGTTCACCGGTACGCCCAGCGCCACGGCTTCGGCGGCGCCGGCGGCGGCGAGCAGGGCATAGGCGGCCACCTGTTCGTCGCGCTGCGCCGAAGCGAGGTTGACCTTTGACGTCAGCAACGTCTGTTCGGCGGTCAGCAGTTCGATGATGGTGCGCGATCCCACCTGGTTTTCCTGCTTCACGCCTTCGGCGGCCAGCGCATTGGCATCGACGGCGATCTGGTTGGCGTTGATGATGGCACGGGCGGCGCGCAACTGGTTCCAGCTGTTGACGACGCTTTCCTGTGTCTGGCGGCTGACCGAGGTGATGGTTTCCAGAAGCTGACTGCGGCGTTGCTGGGCCTGGCGAATCTGGGTGCCATAGAGCCCGCCTTGATACAGCGGCACTGTCGCGGTGATCGTGCCGCTCTGAGTGAAGAAATCGCCCTGGCGGACAAAGCTCGATCCGGCGCCGCCGCCCTGATATTTGCTGTAGGCGGCGTTGGCGGTGGCCGAAACCGATGGCAACCGCGCCTTTTCCTGGGTTTTCACATCATAGCGCGCCGCGGCCTCGTCGAAGCGCGCCGCCAGCAGGGCCGGGCTGTTGGCCTGGGCGATGTCGCTGGCCTGGCCCTCGGTGCCGGGCAGCACCGGCAGCGGCGGCAGCGGTTCCAGGTCAACCGCCGGCCGGCCGACAACGCGCTGATAGGCCTGGCGCGCCGCCGCCAGCTGGTTTTCGGCGACAACCAGATTGGACTGCGCCGTGGCCAGCGCCGCCTGTGATTGCGCCACATCGGTGCGGGTCAGGTCGCCGACATCGAAGCGATCCCTGGATTGCTGCAGCTCGCGATCGAGCACCGCGACCTGGCCCTGGTTCAATTCAACGGTGCGGGCATAACGCAGCACATCGGCATAGGCGGTGACGACATTGAGGACGACGGTGTTTTCGGTGGCGCGCAGCCGGGCGCGGGCGGCGAGGATGCGGTTTTCGGCGGCGCTGACCGCGGTGCCGACGCGGCCGCCCTGGTACAGCGACTGGCTGAATTGCAGCGCGGCCTGAAAAGTGCGGCCGTTGTCGGCAAAATCCAGCCCGGCCTGATTGGCGCTGAGCTGGGTGCCCAGCGTCGGGCGGCCGCCCGATAATGCCAGCGGCACGGCTTCGTCGGTCTGGCGCAGGGACGCGCGCTGTGCTGCCAGATCGGGGTTCTGATCATAGGCGCTGGCGAGGGCCGCGCTAAGCGAGTCGGCGGCGGCCGGGCTGGCAATCAACAGCGCCGATACCAGCAGCAGGGTGGATTTATGCGACATCTTCATACTCTCGATTGTCAAAATACAAATCCGCGCGAGGCGGCAAAACCCGGCAGCAGGTGCGCCGCGACTTCCAGAAAGGCCAGGCCCGCAATGCGGCCATCGGCCAACGGTGCCCCGACCATGGCATGGCCGACGCCGGCCTGCCGCACCACCGCCGCTACCCGGCCACCCGGCGCCAGTTGCGCCGCAATCGCCGCCGGCACCGCGGCAATGGCGCCTTCGAACAGAATGACATCATAGGGCGCTGCCGCCGGCCAGCCCGCCGCCAGCGGTCCGTTGACGACCGTGACTCCCGGTGCCGGCACCGGGGCCATGTCGCACTCCAGCGCCGTCACCAGTGCGCCCATCGCCGCCAGCACCGCCGCCGAATAGCCCGTCGCTGCGCCGATAACGAGCACCCGCGCCCCCGGTGTGACCGCGGCGTGCTGCAACAACAGCGCCAGCGCCATGGGTTCCAGCAGCCAGCGCCCCGGCACGACTTCCAGCGCCGCATCGGCATAGGCCAGGCCGTGCAGCGCCGGCGGCACGAAGTCTTCGCGCACCACATTGCCCATCGCCGCCAGCACGGCCGTGTCCATCACGCCGACGGTGCGCAACTGGCTGGCGACCATCGTGGCGCGCCGGGCGGCCATATCGGGGGGGGCTAGGGTGTCGGCGGTCACGTCAGGCCTCTCGCAAAAGCAGGTGTCTGATTAGCATAATACAGGTGAGTCGCAATCAAATTCGCCTGAGTCGTGCTCCATCTAGCTATCAAGGTTGCTCTCGCCAAGCGGCATTGCTAGGGGAAGCGCCCACGCGTGGCCCGATGGCGGAGTGGTGACGTAGCGGACTGCAAATCCGTGCACGCCGGTTCGATTCCGGCTCGGGCCTCCAAACTTAAATCTCCCTCCTCGCCCCAGGGCGCCAAGGGCCGCCATGGGGTGAGTGAGCAGAGGGATTGCCACGCCCTCCCGCCCGCGTTTAATCACCGCATGGCCTTCCCCATCCACGCCGTCCGCGCCCGGTTTCCGGCGCTTGCCACCACAGATGCGGGGCGGCCGCGCATCTATTTCGATGCCCCCGGCGGTACCCAGGCCTGTGATAGTGCCATTGCCGGCATGACGGCGCATCTGGCGCGCGGTTCGGCCAACAGCGGTGGGCGCTTCGCCGCGTCGATTGAAACCGATGCGATTGTCGAAGCTGCCCATGCCGCCATGGCCGATTTGCTCGGCGCCCACCCCGGCGAGATCGCCTTTGGCCCCAACATGACCTCGCTCACCCTCGCCGTATCGCGGGCGCTGGCGCGGGACTGGGGGCCGGGCGACGAGATGATTCTCACCCGGCTTGATCATGATGCCAATGTCCGGCCCTGGCTGCTGGTTGCCGAAGACCGCGGCATGGTGGTGCGCTGGCTGGATTTCGCCCCCGAAACCGGCCGGCTCGATGTGGCGGCGCTACCCAGCCTTATCGGCCCGCGCACCCGGCTGTTCGCCTGCGCCGGTGCCAGCAACGCGCTGGGCACGATCAATCCGGTCAGCGAGATGGCGGCGATTGTCCATGCCGGGTGCGATGCACTGGTGTTCGTTGATGCCGTCCAGTCCGTGCCGCATATCGTTACCGATGTGACGACGCTGGGCGCCGATCTGCTGGTCTGCTCGCCCTATAAATTCTGGGGGCCGCACCAGGGCGTGCTGTGGGGCCGGGCCGAGCTGCTCGACCGGGTACTCGCCTATAAACTGCGGCCGTCGCCGACCCAGCCGCCGGCGCGGCGCTTCGAAACCGGCACGCCGTCCTTTGAAGGCCAGGCCGGTGTGCTTGGAGTGATCGACTATCTCGACTGGCTGGGCGGCGAAGTCGGCGGCGGCAACAGCCGGCGGGCCCGGCTGGTCGCGGCGATGACCGCCTGCGCCGATTATGAGGCCGATCTGGGCGCGCAATTGCTTGCCGGGCTGGCGACGATCCCCGGCCTCAAGCTGTGGGGGGCCCCGACCATGGAGGGCCGCGTGCCGACCTTCGCCTTCACCCTGGCCGGCCACCACCCCGACGCCATCGCCGCGCACCTCGCGGCACGCAACATCTTCGCCTGGTCAGGGCATTTCTACGCGGTGGAGGTCATCGACCGGCTGGGCCTTGCCGACAGCGGCGGCCTGCTGCGCGTCGGGCTGTGCCATTACAGCACGGCGGATGAAGTGGATGCGCTGATCAAGGCGCTGCGCGAATTGGTGGGGTAGGGCGCTAGGGATTGTCCCGCACATGCGCTTCCAGTTCATCAAAGAAGCGTTCCAGATTGTGCAGCACATTGACCTTGAATTCGTAATTCACTTCGGGCGAATTCGATTCGATGATCGGTGAGGCATCGACCTTTTCGGCATACGCCGCCGCCACGGTTTTCACATAATCGGGGTTGAGCTTGATTTCCCCCATGCGATCCAGAATCCGCAACTGGACAATCATCATCTGCCGCACCAGCATTTCCAGCGCGGTGATCCGCGCTACCGCGGCGACGGCATCCAGTTCAATGGCTTCATCGTCGTTCATGGGCGCAGAGTATAAAGCGACCCCACCGGCCTGCAACCACTACACCTTGCTTCCTTCTCCCTCCCCCCGGTGAACGCAGCGAACCGAGAGTGGGGAGGGCTGGGGGTCTTGCCGCAAGGGTGCGCGTCGGTGCCATCAGCCCCCATCCCAGCCCTCCCCACTCTCGGCCTCGCCGGGGGGGGAGGGAG
>JANYCM010000129.1 GCA_025360285.1 Sphingomonadales bacterium | reverse complement strand
ACATAATCGCCGACGTCGCCGTTCAGCACCCGGCTGTCACGCCAATCCACCGCGACATCCTTGATGAACCGGAAGGCGGCGGCGTTGGCGGCGTAATTTTCGGGCAGGTCGGCGGCCATCTGGACCGGAGAATAGAGTATCACATAAAGCGCCAGTTGCTTGGCAACGGTGGAGAGAATGTCGCTGCCGCCGCGGCCCTTCAGGCTGAGGATGCCGGGGGTGAAGTCCATCGGGCCGCCGAGCATGCGGGTGAAGACCAGATTGGCCTCATGCTCGGGCGGGTTCTTGGGCACCCCCCAGGCGTTATACTCCATGCCGCGCTGGCCTTCGCGCGACAGCCAATTCGGGTAGGTGCGCCGCAGCCCGGTATCCTTGATCGGTTCATGGGCGACGACGGCGACATGGCGCTTTGCCGCTTCGGTGACGACTTTCAGATGATGGCGCGCCATCACCTGGCCTTCGTGCCATTCATAACGGATGCTGCCATCGGCGGCGCGGGCCTGCACCCCGCCGGCGTCGGACACATAACCGGTCTTGACGGTATCGATGCCGAGCCGCGCTTCCAGATCGAGCCCGGCGGCGAGTTCATCCTCATAATGCGCGATATTGGCCGAGGTTTCGTGATGACCGATCAACGACATGCCGTGCCTTTGCGCATAGGCCTGCACACGGGCGATATCGAAATCGGGATAGCTTTGCGCAAATTTGAAGTCCTGGCCATTGGCGAACCAGTCGCCATCCCAGCCCAGGTTCCAGCCTTCGACAAGCAGCCCGCCAAAGCCGTTGGCGCTGGCAAAATCGATCATCTTGAGGGCATTGGCGGTGGTGGCACCGTGCTTTGGCCCACTCGCCCAGCTTTGCGTGTCGAGGTGCATCCCCCACCAGATGCCCATATATTTGCGGGGGTGGACCCAGGACACATCGCCAAGCTTATTGGGTTCATTAAGGTTGAGGATCAGCCGGTTAGCCATATACAGCGCCGGCGCATCGGCGGCGATGAGGATCGTGCGCCACGGCGTCGGGAAAGGCGCATCGCGGCTGACCTTGGCGCCGGTCGACGACGGGGTGAGCACGGCTTTCAACAGGCCGCCTTCAACCTTGGCGATGTTCATGCCGGCATAATCGACCAGCGCTGCCTCATGCAGGGCGACATGGGTGCCATCAGCGAGTTTCAGCGTCAGCGGCGTCTGGGCAATGCCGATCTCGGCGATGGGGCTGTGGTGGTAGAGATATTCCTCGCGGTTCGATTCGAACGCCGTGCACCACCACGCCTCGGCCGGCTGGGCGATGCGGAACTGGGTGAGTTCTTCGGCGATATTGACGTGCTTCAGATGGGGCTGATCGGGGAATTCATAGCGAAAGCCGATGCCATCATCGAACAGCCGGAACACCAGATCGAGCCGGCGGTGCAGCGGCGTGGTTTCCTCGACCGTCACCCGCAATTGCTTGTAGTGGTTGCGGACCGTCGCCCATTCGCCCCAGGGCTGTGCCCAGTTTTCATCGAATTCTGTCGTCGCCTGCGCCACCGGGCGGAAGTTGCGCAGCAATTGCGGCGCGTCTGTAAACAGGAAGCCGAGTTGCGAATCGCCGATGATCGGCGTGCCACGGCGATCGACCGTGTAGCTGACCCGGCCTTCGCCATTGATGGCGATGCTGACGCTGATCTGCTGGCCGGGCGAGGTGGCGGTTGCGACGGTTTCAGCCTTGGCAGCGATGCCTGACGACAATGCAAGGACGGTAACGCAACGCAACAACCACAGAATCATGTCAAACGCTCCGCCACGACGCCGGCGAACCCGCCCAGCGCCCATTGTTCGCCGCCGCCGACGCGTTCGATGATCCGCCAGCGATCGGGCTGCGCCGGCTGCCAATCCAGCGGTTCGGGGCCGAAATTGAAGGCACAGATCAGGGTTTGGCCGTCGGCCTCACGGGTGAAAACAAGCAGATTGCCGTCGGCCGCCAGCACATGCATCGCCCCGGTTTGCAGCGCCGGCTGGGCAGCACGGAATGCCAGCAGCCGGCGGGTGAGATTCAGCAGCGAGGCGGGATCAGCCTCCTGCGCCGTGACCGCCAGCGCCCCATGGTCGGGGCCGACGGGCAACCAGGGCGTGCCGCTGGTAAACCCCAACGCCGGCGCATCGGCGCGCCACGGCATCGGGGTGCGGGCACCGTCACGGCTCAGCGTCAGCGGCCAATTGGCGATGGCTTCGGGATCGCGCAGGCGATCGAAGGGAATATCGACCTGGGTGAGGCCCAACTCCTCGCCATAATACAGAAAAATATTGCCGCGCAGGCAGACCAGCAGCAGCATTTTTGCCCGCGCAAATTCGGTGCGATGCGCGGGCGCCACCCAGCGCGACACGGCGCGCGGTGCATCATGATTTTCAAAGGCCCAGCTTGGCCAGCCCATGCCGGGCACATCGGGCCAGCGCTCGGTGGCATCGCGGACCAGCGCCGGGGTCAGGGCGTCGGCATAGAGAAAGTTGAAGCCATAGGCGCTGTTGAGGTGATTGGACCCGGCGGTGAAGGCCTTCATTTCGGCTTCGGCATCAGCGCCGCCGACTTCGGCGACGGTGAAGCAGGCGCCATAGCCATCGATGGTCTGGCGCAGCCGGGCAAGGAACAACGGGATATCGGGGTGCGACTGGTTATAGCGGTGCAACTGGAAATCGAACGGCCGGGTGCGCACGCCATTGGTCGCCGGCGCCGGCGGATTGTCGCGCAATTGCGGGTCGTGCATGGCAAAATTGATCGCATCGATACGAAAGCCATCGACACCGCGATCAAGCCAGAAGCGCGCCGTATCGATCAGCGCCGCCTGCACTTCGGGCTTGTGAACGTGGAGTTGCGGTTGGCTCGACAGGAAATTGTGCAGATAATATTGGGCACGGCGGGCATCCCACGTCCAGGCTGGGCCACCAAACACCGATTGCCAATTGTTGGGCGGGCTGCCGTCGGGCTTGGCATCGGACCAGACGTACCAGTCGGCGCGGGGGTTGTGGCGGCTCGATCGGCTGCCCTGGAACCAGCGATGATCGTCGGAGGTGTGCGAATAGACTTGGTCGATGATGACGCGCAGGCCCAGCGCATGGGCACGGGTAACCAGCGCGTCGAAATCCGCCAGCGTGCCGAAAATCGGGTCCACATCGCAATAATCGGCGACGTCATAGCCGAAATCCCGCATCGGCGAGGTGAAGAACGGCGACAGCCAGATGGCATCGACCCCCAGCCGCGCCACATAGTCCAGATGTGCCGTGATTCCCGGCAGATCGCCGATGCCATCGCCGTTTGAATCGGCGAAACTGCGCGGATAAATCTGGTAAATGGCGGCGCCGCGCCACCATTCGCGGGGGGCGGCGGGGGCTGGCGCGGGGTCAGGCGCGGTCATTTCGCCTCGCAAACGGCATAGCCGAGGGGCGGCAGGGTGATGGCCAGGCTGGCGGGGGCACGCGCCGCCGCCGGACAAGCGCCGGCGCGGGCGGTAAAATACTGCGATTTCAAGGCAATCTCGATATTGGCGATCAATGGTTTGGTTGAGGTGTTATAGGCCAGCAGCACCTCCTTCCCCGTCACCGGGTCGAAGCGCGATACGGCGAACAGCCCCGGTTTTTCCTGGGCAAAACGCAGCATTTGCGGGCCGCGGCGCAGGGCGGGAAGGGCCTGGCGCAGGGCGCCAAGGGCCTGGAGCTGGCGATAAAGCGGGTGTGACGGGTCAAAGCGCGGGGATACGGTTGTCGCCGCCGCGCCGATCAGGCGATTGTCATTATAGCTGGCGACTTTTGAACCGAACATGTCCTCACGCGCATCCTGGTCGCCGCCATGGCCGGTGAAGCCCTGTTCGTCGCCGGCATAGATCACCGGCACGCCGCGCAGCCCGAACAGCATGGCATTGGCCAGCATCGCCCGCCGCATCAGTTCATCCTCATCGGCCGTGGGGAAGGCGGTACGCAGTGCCAGGCCGAAACGGCCGAGATCGTGATTGCCGAGGAAGATCGGCAACCGCAGCGCCGCCCGCGCGCCGCCTTCGTACAGCGCGTCGCCGGCGAACAGCCGCGCCAGTTCATCGGTGCCCGCGCTCCCCGCCACCGTATCGGCGACGGCGCGGCGGAAGGCGAAATCGAGCACCGCCGGCAATTTGTCGACGCGCGTATGCACCGCCAGCGCGGCGGGATCGACATCGCCAGTGAACACCTCACCAAAGATCGGGAAATTCGGGATGCCGCGCCGCCGCGCGCGTTCCTGCATCGCCGGCACGAACGCCGCCCAGAACGCCGGGTTGACGTGCTTCGCCGTATCGATGCGGAAGCCATCGACGCCAAAGCGATCGATCCAGCTGCCGTAAATTTCAATGAACCCCGCCACGACGCGCGGGTTTTCGGTCATCAGATCATCGAGCCCGCTGAAGTCCCCCATCGTCGTGCTTTCGCCGGCAAAGCTCGAATCGCCGCGGTTGTGGTAATAGATCGGGTTGTTGAGCCATTCCGGCTTTTTCACATGCGCCTCGGCCGGCGGCACAAACACCTGATAGGCATAATCCGGGTCGCTCAGCCGGGCGAAATTGCCGGCGCTGCCATCGCCATCACCCGCGAACCCCTTGTTGATCGCGGCGCCATCGCTCGCCCGCCGCGCATAGGGATAATCGGCGCGCGACCGATAGGCACAATCCCGCGGGCAATCGCGATACTGGATGACATCGGCGGTGTGGTTGGCGATGATGTCCATATAGACCTTCATGCCCCGCGCATGTGCCGCCGCGACCAGCGCGGCAAAATCCGCATTGCTGCCGAAATGCGGATCGACGCTGGTGAAATCGGTGATCCAATAGCCGTGATAGCCGGCGCTTTCCTGGCCAGGCCCGCCCTGAACCGGCTCGTTGCGGAACACCGGCCCGACCCAGACCGCCGTCGCCCCCAGGCCCTTGATATAATCGAGCCGGGCGATCAGGCCCTGCAAATCGCCGCCATGGTAAAAACCCTTGGCCGCCGGGTCGAAACCGGTGACCAGCCGATCACCCGTCAGCCCGCCGCGATCATTGCCGGGATCGCCATTGTCGAAACGATCGGGCAGCAGGAAATAGACGATCTCGTCTTCGGGCAGGCGATTCAAGAGCCTCCGGCGGCTGGGGCCGTCGGCCCCAGATCCCATTTGATTTTGGGCGCCCTCCAACAAATGGGGTCTGGGGCCTGCGGCCCCAGCCGCCGGAGGCAAAACGACGAGCAAAAGTGCGAACAACCAGCCCCTCATGCCGCCACCGCCGCACAATGCCGGGCGATGAACCCGGCGTGGCTTTCATACCGCCCGGCCTCGCGGTCATACAAAGCGGTGATCGTCGTCAGGAACTCGCGCAGATCGCCTTCATCGATCTGGCCAGCGATCGGGTGGTGCCCGGCCGGCGTCACCCCCTGTCCGATCAGCACCTGGAGCCAGCCGACTTCGGTGAACAATTCCTCATGCTCGCGGACGATATGGCCATTGGCGCGGAACAGATCGAGCTTGGCGGCCAGCGTATCGGGCAGCGCCATGCTGCGGCACGCCTGCCAAAAGGGTTCGTCGCGGCCGTTGGCCCAATAATGCAGGATGAGGAAATCGCGGATGCGATCAAATTCAAAATCGGTCTGGCGGTTATATTCGGCGCGATCGGCGGCGCGCTGGACCTTGCCGGGGAGCAGCTTCAGCAACCGCGAGATTGCCGACTGGATGAGGTGGATGCTGGTCGATTCGAGCGGTTCCATGAAGCCCGAGGCGAGCCCGATGGCGACGACATTATGGTTCCAGAATTTGCGGCGCTTGCCGGTGGTGAATTTCAGCGGACGGGGATCGGCCAGCGCCCTGGTATCGAGATGCGCGAGCAGGCTGGCGGCGGCGTCATCATCGCTGGTGAAGGCGCTGCAATAGACCCGGCCATTGCCGGTGCGGTGTTGCAGCGGGATGCGCCATTGCCAGCCGGCGGCATGGGCGGTGGCGCGGGTGTAGGGCGTGAAATCCACGGCGCGCGCGCTGGGCACCGCCAGCGCGCGGTCGCAGGGCAGCCAGTGCGTCCAGTCTTCATAGCCGGTGCCCAGCGCTTCCTCGATCAGCAGGCCGCGAAAGCCGCTGCAATCGATGAACAGGTCGCCGGTGATGATCTCACCCGATTCAAGCTGCACATGGGCGATGTCGCCGCTTTCGCCGTCGCGCTGCACGGCGGTGATGCGGCCCTCCTGGCGCTCCACCCCCCGCGCTTCGGCGAAGCGGCGCAGGAAGGCGGCATAGAGGCCGGCGTCGAAATGAAAGGCATAGGGCAAGGGCGGAATAGTGCTGGCGGTGAGCGGAGCGCCGCGGTGCATCCGCCCCGCGCGGCCCACAATTTCGTTGAGCGAATAGGCCGACAGCGGCCCGGCAAAGCCCGCCGCCTGCGCCCGCAGCCAATAATGCTGGAACGGGATCAACCCGACATCGCGGCCGATATTGCCAAAGGCGTGCATGTAGCGATGGCCGGGGCGCAGCCAATCGACAAATTCGATGCCCAGCTTGAAACTGCCCTGGGTGGCGCGCATGAACGCGTCTTCATCAATGCCCAGCGCCGCGTTGAACAGGCGGATCTGCGGGATGGTGGCCTCGCCGACGCCGACGGTGCCGATGTCGGCCGATTCGACCAGCCGGATGCGGAAACCATCGCCGAGAAAATGCCCCAGCGCCGCCGCGGTCATCCAGCCGGCGGTGCCGCCGCCGGCGATGACGATGGTGACGGGTGTTTCAGGGGTAACCGGCGCTTCAGGCTGCACAGCGACATTCCCCATAACGGCAGCCCCGCATTCAATCGCCCCGACATGCCGGCGTCCGGTAGCCGGTGCAACCGGCGGCACAGCTTGCCCGCGCCGCCGGCGTTACCGCCATCAGAATTTATAACCGACGCCGAGATAATAATCGCGGCCATAGCGCTGATAATCGATGACCTGGCGCGGATCATTGTTCTGATAGGTGATGAACGGGCGGTCGGTCAGGTTTTTCGCCTGCAACATGACCGACAGGCCGGCGAGCGGTGAGCCGGGCTGGAATTCATAGGATATCTGCGCATCCAATATGCCTTCCGCCTTGGCCTGGCGGTAGGTCGGATTGGCCGACAGGCCGGCCACTTCGCCCAGGAAGGCTGAACGGTAGCGATAGCTGACCTTCAGCTGGAAGCCATGCTGTTCATAATAAGCCTCGGCATTGACCACCCAGTCCGACAGGCCGGGCAGGGTGATCGGGTTGCCGGGGTTGCTGCCCAGGATGATCTTGCTGTCGGTGTACGACGCGCTGCCGAAGAAGCCGAAACCCTTGAGGTTTTCCGACAGATTGGCGAAGGGCAGCGACAGTGTCGCCTCGACGCCCTTGAGATTGCCGGATCCGCTGTTCGACGGCGCGTTGTTGAGGCCGATCTGGCCGCCGCTGGCGACGATCTGGGTTGCCACAGCTGATGGCACCAGCCCCAGATACGGGGTGAAATCATAGGATGTGCTGTTGCCGGCATCGACGAAGTCGCTGAGGCGTTTGTAGTAACCGGCAATGGCGACATAGCCGCCATGGGCGAAGTATTTTTCAAACGACAGATCGACGTTGTTGGACTTGTAGGGGCGCAGCAGCGTGTTGCCGCTGTTGAACCCGAACGGGCTGTTGACATAACCGCCCGACGCCGGATTGGGGATGCCGACATTGCCGGCGTTGAACGTCAATTCCTTGTTGACGCGTTCCTGGTCCAGCCGCGGCCGCACCATCGTCCGCGATACGCCGAACTTGATGAAGGCATCGGGCATGACCTGGAAGGCCAGCGCCAGGCTGGGCAGGAAATTATTATATTTGACGCTCTGGTTGGCCGGGATGATCGTCACGGTCGGCACGCCATTGGTGACGATGAAGCTCGACACCGAACCGTCCGAGCTTTGATCGGTGTGAACGAACTGGACGCCCAGCGAGCCGGTCACTGGCATATCGCCGAGCGCGCCGTCGATCCGGGTCAGCGCATAAGCCGTGAAGACATTTTCCTTCACGCTGTTGTCGCGGACCAGCGACACCGGCCGGTTGTCATAAGCGGCATTGAAAATATTGTTGTAGAGATACAGCGGATCGAGCGTCAGGATGCCCGGCACGCCGAGGTAACCCAGCGCGATGTTGCTGCCCAGTTGCGCCGCCGACGGCACCGCCACCGATGTCGGCGTGCCGCTGGCAACCGTGCAATTGGTGCCGGCGCCCTTGGGGCAGAGGAAATAGGAGGTGAAGGCGCTGGTTTTCTTGCGGGTGCTGAAATTGGCGCCGACTTCCCAGCCCTTGAAGAAACTGTTGTCGAATTCACCATCCAGGCTGGCGCGCAGCGATTTCAGATCATCCTTGAAGCTGGGGCGGTTGAGGAAGCCCGACTGCACGACGGGCGAGGTGCCATTATAGCCCCAGCCACCGGGATCGGTGATCTTGATGATGTTGGTGTTGGTATAATCGAGCGTCGGCACGATCTTGAAGATGTTGTTGCCCTGCTGCGTCACGGTGATCGTGTCGGCGGGGCCGGCGCCAGCATAACCGGTGCCCGAATAGGTTTCGAGCAGGAAATCGGTGCGCTTGGCGTGCGACCAGCTGGCATCGACCGTCAGGTGCATTTTTTCATTCAGCGCCCAGACGTTGTTCCAGCCGAGCGAATAATTATCGGCCTTGCGCTGGTTGTAATCATTGCGCTGGATGGCGTGGACGCCGCTGAACGTCGCCTGGGTGTCAAAGCCGTTATTGGTGGTGATGTTCGACTGGGTGGCACCCGAAAAGCCCAGCGGGAATTCGATGCCGCGCAGATGCTGGGTTTCCTGGAAATGCGAGAACAGCGCATCGAAGGTCGAATGGAAATTCTCGCTCGGCTGATATTCGAGCGTGGCGACGGCGCCATAGCGGTTCAGCAGGTTGGACTGCACATAAGGCTTGGCGCCGCCGAGGATGAGGTTGCCCTTGGCATCATTGGCATAGCCCCAGGCGTTGTAGCGCTCATCCTGGCTGGGCGCCGACGTCGCCGACAGGCCGATGGCGATACCGAATGTGTCATCGGCGAATTTGTCCACATAGGTGGCCGAGGCGCGATAGCCGGCACGCGGCGAATCGGGGTTGAGCGATTTCTGGCCGTTCAACTGCCCGCGCGCCTGCAGCGAGATCACCCGTTCCTTCTGTTCCAGCGGCCGCAGCATGTGCAGATCGACGGTGCCCGAGACGCCGGCGGCGATCAGCGAGGCATCGGCGGTCTTGTGGACGACGACATTCTTGAAGAATTCCGACGGATATTGATCATATTCGACGCCGCGATTGTCACCCACCGTCACCTGTTCGCGGCCGTTGAGCAGGGTCGTGCCGAAATCCGGGCCAAGACCGCGGATCGACAGGCGCTGATCACGGCCTTCCAGCCGCTGCGCCGTGACGCCGGGGAGGCGGGCGAGCGAATCGGCGATGGAGACATCGGGCAGCTTGCCGATATCGAGCGCCGAGACTGATTCAACGATAGTCGGGCTGAGGCGCTTGAGTTTGGCCGAGGCATCGAGCGAGGCGCGGATGCCGGTGACGACAATTTCATCGCTGGCGGCGGCCTCATCGGCGGCGAGCGCCGGGGCGGCCAGAACCATTGCCATGGCGGCGACACCGCTGCGCAGCATGAAGTTGTGGCGCGCGGCAGAACGGCGCGGCTTTGCGGAATTCATCATGTCTCGCTCCCCAGGTTTCGCCGTTGCCCCTGATGCCACGGCGGCATTTTCCGCCTTTTGACGGTCAATTGAGGAAAGGTTTGTCGTGTTCCCGTCACAAAGCCAAGGAATGCACATACGTATTCACGCGCTTGCGGGCAGGTTCAGGCGCGCGCTCGCAGGAAGCTGTTGACGGTGAAACGACCGCTCGCCGGGTCGGCCGGCAGCGCCAGGCCCGGCGGAATATCGGCGCAGTGCAGCGTGTTGCCGCGATAGAGAATGGCGCGATTGAAGCGGCCCTGGTGGCGGGCAATGCGTTCGAAAATGGGGGTGTCGCCGGCAATATAGCCAGCCGCCGGCAGGCCATGGCGGGCGATATCGGCGGCGAGCGCGGTGCGATAGGCCGGCAGGCGCGCGGCGGTGATGGTTTCAAAGCCGGTGCCGCGATGGCGGTAAAAGGCGGTGCCGCTGCTGTCATCGCGCGACAGGAAATGCAGCAGGGCGAGACGTTCGGTTTCGACACCATCGAAATGCGGCAGGCGCTGGATGGGTTGCAGATCGGCGGGCGCGGTGGTGACGACGGAATAGAAGGCATCCTCTACCGCCGCTGACGCGGCACCGAAATGCGCCGTGATCAGCGGTGCCAGCGCGCGCAGCAGCGGCGCCAGCAGCGCCGGCGGCACCGAGGCGCGCTGGCCGGGATAATGTTCGCCCATGGGCCGCAGGGTGAGGCAGCCGGCGTCTTCGATGAGGCGTTCGGGGGTGAGGGCAAAATCGTCGATGATGACGACGGGTTCGGCCTCGGCGCCGTGGTGTTCAACCGTAACGATCATGGCGCACTGGCAAGGACGCGCCA
Source organism: Sphingomonadales bacterium (assembly GCA_025360285.1). GTDB lineage: Bacteria > Pseudomonadota > Alphaproteobacteria > Sphingomonadales > Sphingomonadaceae > Sandarakinorhabdus. The sequence goes on along the minus strand of JANYCM010000129.1, from coordinate 2,852 downwards.
GGCCCAGGCCGGCAGGGTGAGGGTCGCGGTGGCGTCGAGCGTCACGGCCTCGCCGCTGGCGAAATCGCGGTAGCGGCCGGCGACGGGGCCGTCGCTCAGGGTGATGGTCTGCGCCTCCCCTGACATGTTGAACAGCGCCAGGATGCGGTCGGCCCCTTGTGCCCGCACGAAGGACAGCACCTGTTTCGGCGCGCTGTTGACCACCGGCACCATCGCGGCGCCCCAAGGGGCATTGTCGAGCGCCGGATGGCCTTTGCGGAACGCGATCAGCCGGCGGAGCAGATCGGCATTGGGGTGGTCGTGCCACTCGATCGGATCACGTTCGAAGAATTTCAGGCGCCGGGGGTTGCCGGCTTCCTGGCCATTGTGGATCAGCGGGATACCGTCGCCGATGAACGACAGCGCGATGGCGTTACCAAGATTAGGGCCGAAGCGTTCGGATGCCGTGCCTTCCCAGGCATTCTGGTCATGGTTTTCGGTGTAGACCATGCGCTGCGCCGCGGCCGGCCAGGCGCTCTGGTTTTCGGAATAATAGCCAAAAAGCGCTGTCACATCGGCCTTGCCATGGCCGATGTCCGCCATGGCGTTGTTCCATTTCCAGGCATAGCTCGCATCAAAGGCGCGGGCGTGGATGTCGCGCTGATCGAATTCTGCCAGCATGAAGACCGGCTTGATCGCCGACAGCTCGGCGCGGGCGTTTTCCCAGAAATCCAGCGGCACATAGCCGGCGACGTCGCAGCGAAAGCCATCGACATCGGCGGCGCGGACCCAATATTTCATAGCTTCTGTCATATATTGGCGCAAACCGGGGCTGTCGTAATTCAGATCGATGACATCCTCCCAATCCCACCAGGGCGTCGGGCGGTTGGCGCCTTTCCAGTCATGGTCATACCAATCGGGGTGCCGGGCGTGCAGCGGATTGTCCCAGGCGCTGTGGTTCGCCACCCAATCGAGGATAACGTGCAGACCGAGTTTGTGGGCGGCGGCGACAAGGGCGCGCAAATCCGCCAGCGTGCCGAATTCCGGGTTCACGCCGCGATAGTCCCTGACCGAATAGGGGCTGCCGAGGCTGCCCTTGCGGTGCTGGGCGCCAATCGGGTTGATCGGCATCAGCCAGATGATATCGACACCGAGCGCCTTCAGCCGGGGAAGTTGTTGTTGCGCGGCCGCGAACGTGCCCTCCGGGGTGAACTGCCGCGTGTTGATCTGGTAGATGATGGCCTTTTGCGACCAGGCGGGATGGTGCAGCGTCACATAGGGCCGGGGCGTGTAGCGCGCCGGGATCGGTGCCGCCGCGACCAGCGCCAGCGCTGCCAGTGCCGCACCGAATGCTTTCAAGATCGCCATGGCCGTGCCTTCCACCGTGATTTTGGGCAAGCATGGCAGCATTTGCACAGGCGTAGGGCAAGAATACGTATTCGCTACACCTTCAACGCCGGCACCCCCAGCCCTTGGCCGGGCGCACAATCGGGCAGTTCGGCAAAGCGCGCCCGGCGGCCATCGGCGCTGATCCACACCCGCAGGGAAACAAAATCGGCACAGGGGCGATAGCGCCAGCGGAATTCCCAGCCATCGGCCCAGTGCCAGCCTTCACGCGCGCCGAAATTGCGGGACGGTTCGCCGCTGCGGGCGCGATATTGGCCGAGCAGGCGATCGGCCATCGTCGCCGCCGTCTGGGCGTCAATATCGCGGTGCCAGCCAAAGGAAATCCCCGCCGCCAACACCAGCGCGACGCCGGCAAGCAGCAAGCGGCGGCGGGCGAGCGGCGACAGGCGGCTAACCACGTTCGGCATAGGCGGCGAGCGGCAGCGGCGTCCCCGTCTGGCGCAGCAGCGCCTGGCGGCGCAGGAAGCGCAACAGCCCTGACGGTCCCATCCGCGACGGCCCCAGCCCCGACAGGCCAAAGCTGGTCTTTTCGGCGTCGCCGATGATCGAGGTCAATGCGCCATCGTTGATCGATACGGCGCCGGCGTGGAGGCGGACGGCCACGGCTTCGGCCTCGGCAGTGCTGCCCGCCAGCACCGCAGCGGACAGGCCGAACACACCGGCATTGGCCAGCGCCACCGCCTCATCAACGCTATCGAAGATTGTCACCGGGATGACGGGGCCAAAGGTTTCCTCGGCCATCACTGCCATGTCCGGGGTGACATGCGTGATGACCGTCGGCCGCAACCATTTGCCGCCATGATCCTCGATGACGCCGCCAGTGAGGATTGTCGCGCCTTTAGCCCGCGCCTCGGCGATCTGGCCGGCGACGATGTCGGCCTGGCGGGCGAAGATGAACGGCCCCAGTTCGCCGCTGTCGATATCGGGATGGTTGATCGTCACCGCTTCGGCCAGGCGCACCAGTTCGGCAAGGAAGTCATTGGCGATGGGGCGCGCCACATAGACCCGCTCGATCGACTGGCAGGCTTGACCGGTGGCAACGACCGAGGCGCGCAACGCGATGGCGGCTGCGGCTTTGGCGTCGGCGCTGGCCAGCACCAGCATCGGGTCCTTGCCGCCCAATTCGAGGCTGGCCGGGATGAAGGCGGATGCCGCCGCCAGCGCGACCTTGCGCCCGGTGGCGACCGATCCGGTGAAGGCGATGTAATCGACCGCGCCAACCAGCGCCGCGCCGGTCTCGCCATCGCCTTCGATGATGGCAAAGACGCTGGCCAGGGCCGGCACGCTGGCAATCGCCGCCATCAACGGCCGGATGAAGCGCGGCGTCACTTCGGATGGCTTGACGATGACGGCGCAGCCGGCGGCGAGCGCCGGGCTGGCGTCGATCATGGCGAGGGTCAGCGGGAAATTCCACGGGCTGATGACGCCGACCAGGCCATAGGGGTGCAGCCGGGTGCCGGCGGTGA
>JANYCM010000104.1 GCA_025360285.1 Sphingomonadales bacterium | reverse complement strand
GGGAACGAACGCCTGGATATCGTCGCGCCAGTCGAGCTTGCCGCCGCCCTGGCTGTGGAGATGGACGACGGGTGTGAAGCCCCCGGACACGGCGAGCAGGTCGGCGGCGAAAGTGGCCGGTTCGGTCCAGATGTCGGCCTTTACCGCCGTCAGCTTCCCAGCGCGACCGCGTGTCGACACGACGACTGCATTGGTGTGGACGCGAAATTGCGCCTTGGCCTCGATCGCCACGGCACTCAACGCCGGCCGCGAATCGAGAATGGCGACCACTTCACCGCCCGCCGCGACGACCGCCTCGGCGGTCGCAAAGGCGGCATCGTTGTTGGTGGCGATGACGACGCGCTGGCCCGGCAGCACGCCGAAACGGTTCACATAGGCCCGCACCGCGCTCGCCAGCATGACGCCGGGCCGATCATTGCCGGCAAAGGTCAGCGGCCGTTCGATGGCGCCGGTGGCCAGCATGATGCGGCCGGCGCGCACATGCCACAGCCGCTGCGCCAGCGCGGCCGGCTGGCCGGGTTCGGCGACATGCTGCACGAGGGTGACGAAACCCTGGTCCCACAGGCCCGAGGCGGTGGTGCGCGTCAGCACCCGGCCACCGGCGGCGGTTATCGCGTCCAGCGTCGCCGCGATCCCGGCAAGGTCGCCGCCGTCCACCAACAGGCTGCCGCCCAGTCGCGCATCCTGTTCGACGAGCAACACCCGCTCGCCGGCTGCCGCTGCCGCGCTCGCTGCTGCCAGCCCGGCCGGGCCGCTGCCGATCACCAGCACGTCGCAAAAGCCGGCGCGATGTTCACACGGGTCGGGGTCGGCGAGCGTCGGCGCCGGCCCCAGCCCGGCGGCGCGGCGGATGAAGCGTTCGTAAAACATCCAGCGCGACGGCGGGCCAAAGAAGGTCTTGTAATAAAATCCCGCCGCGAACACCGGCGCCGCCAGGCCGAGCACCGCGCCGATATCGAATTTCAGGCTCGGCCAGCGGTTCTGGCTGCGGGCGACCAGGCCTTCATAGACGAACACATCGGTGGCGCGGGTATTAGGCTCGGTGCGGCCGCCTTCGCCGACCGTCACCAGCGCATTGGGTTCCTCGACCCCGGCGCTCAAGATGCCGCGCGGCCGGTGATATTTGAAGCTGCGGCCGACGATGCGGACGCCGTTGCGCAGCAGCGCCGCCGCCAGCGTGTCGCCGGGCTGCGCCTGCATCGCTCTGCCATCGAAGCTGAAATTCAGCATGGCGTCACGCTGTCGATGGCGTGAGTCGTGCGATGCCGCCGGATGAGCAGCCATTGCCGGCAGCCATAGCTGTGCCGCCAAAGCTCCTCATCCCAACCGCGCGGATTGGCGCGGGAATAGAGCGTATTCATCGCCTCATTCGGCGTCATGGCGAGCGTCACGATCGAATCGCGCGTCCGCTCATAGGTGAATTCCACCTGGGCGCGCGGGCCGCAATGGGGGCAATCAATGCGCAGCATCAGCGGGCTTGCGGCCAGGGGCCGACGCCGGCCTCGTCGATCGTTGCACCGCGCGCGAAGCGATCAAGGCCAAAGCCGGCGGCCAGTGGATGCGGCACACCGGTAGCGAGCAGTTGCGCATAGGCCAGCCCGGACCCCGGCGTCGCCTTGAAGCCGCCATAGCACCAGCCGCCGTTGAGGTAGAGGCCGTCAACCGGCAACGCCGAAATGATCGGCGAACCATCGAAGCTCATGTCGGTCGTCCCTGACCAGCAGCGCACCATGCGCAGGCGAGACAGCGCCGGGACCAGCGCGATCGCCTCGGCGGCGGTCTTTTCAAGGCGCGGCGCCAGCCCGCGCTGGGCATAGCTGGGGAATTGGTCGGGGTCGCCGCCCAGCACGATGCCGCCCTTGTCCGACTGGCTGATATAGCAGTGCAGCGATTGCGACATGATCACCGTGTCGATCATCGGCTTGACCGGTTCGGTCACGAACGCCTGCAGGGTCTGTGCCTCGATCGGCAGCCTGATGCCGGCAAGGCCCGCGACATGCCCGCTGTTGCCGGCAACGCAGATGCCGACCTTGTCGGCGCCGATGGGCCCGCGCGTCGTTTCAACCCCGGTGACGCGGCCACCCGCCATGCTGAAGCCCGTCACCTCGCAATTCTGGATGATATCGACCCCCAGCGCGTCGGCGGCGCGGGCATAGCCCCAGGCGACGGCATCATGCCGTGCGGTGCCGCCGCGGCGCTGGATCATGCCGCCCTGGATGGGGAAGCGCGCCGTGTCCGCCATGTCGAGCAGCGGCACCAGCTTGGCTACCTGATCGCGGCTGAGCAGTTCGGCGTCGATCCCGTCACACGCCAGCGCATCGCCGCGTTCGGCCAATTGCCGCATGTCGCTGTCGCTATGGCCGAGGAACAGCGCGCCGCGCGGGCTGAACATGACGTTGAAGTTCAAGTCGTCGCTCATCCCCTCCCACAGTTTCAGCGCCATTTCGAAGAAATTGTGCAGCGGCGCCTGGCGGTAGTTGGACCGCACGATGGTGGTGTTGCGGCCGGTATTGCCGCCGCCGATCCAGGATTTTTCGACGACGGCGATGTTGCGCAGCCCATGGTGCCTGGCGAGGTAGTAAGCCGTGGCAAGCCCATGACCGCCGCCGCCGATGATGACGACGTCATAGGATTTTTTCGGCACCGCGTCGCGCCACGCCGGTTGCCAGTGGCGCTGCCCCGTCAGGGCACCGCGCAGCAGGGCCAGCGCCGAATAGCGGCTCATGCCGCGCGCCGTTGATCAGGGCGGCTCATGCCGCGCGCTTTTGCTTAGGCCGGCTCATGCCGCCCAGCCGCGCTGTTCGCGCCAATCATCCGGCAAATCGGCAAAGCGACCGAGGCCGAGCTTGGACAGGTCGGTGAAGGAACAGGCGCCGTCCAGCACAAGGTCGCGGATGGCATGGCCGCTGGCCGGCGACAGGCCGAAGCCGACGCCGGACATGGTCGCCATGGTGATATTCTCGCGGCGGTCAAAGATCGGCCGGCCATCGGGGGTGTTTTCGATGACCCCGGCCCAGCTGCGGATGACATTCAGATGTGCCGCCCTGGGGAACATCTCCGCCACCCGCCGCGCCAGATTGCGGATCAGCGGCGATGTCGGCCGCGCCGCCGGGCCATCGGGCGTCATGGCGATCCATTCATGCGGCCCGCCGCCAAAGGCCAGATTGCCGCGCAGCGTCTGGCGGCCATACAGACCATTGCCGTCAACCCCGCCGATCGCCATCAACGGCGCCGGTTCGGTGACGATCATTTCGGCGCGCGCCGATGTCACCGGAAAATTGATGCCCAGCGGCGCCAGCAGCATCCCCGATTGCGGCCCGGCGGCGACGACCAGCGCCTCACAGGCGATGCGGCCGCGCGGCGTCAGCACCGCCACCGCCCGCCCGCCGGCCGTTTCGATTGCCAGCGCCCGCGTGTGCTGGAAAATGCGGCCCCCCAGATCCTGCAAGGCCCAGGCATAGGCCTGGACGGTGCGCTGCGGGTTGGCATGGCCGCCGAAGCGCAGGTGAATGCCGCCCAGACACGTCTCGTCGGTCAGCGGCACCAGTTCCTGCGCCTGTTTGGCATCGAGCGGATCGACGCGGTAGCCGATCGCCGTGCACATGCGGCCGACCGCCAGATAATGATCGAGCAGCGCCTGGTCGCGCTGGATGATGATGCGTTCGCGGACATATTCGGTGGGATAGCCGAGCAGATCGTCCATCTGCGGCCACAGCCGCTGTTCCTCGGCAAACAATGGGCTTTGATAATGTGAGGCGCCGCCGCCGTTGCGGCCCGAGGCTTCCCAGCCGATGATCCCCTTGTCGAGAACGATAACATCGACCCCCGACCGCGCCAGCCACCAGGCGGCGCTGAGGCCCGTCACCCCGGCGCCGATGACGATGACGGCAGCGCCCTTCGGAAAATCCGCCATCAGACGTGCATGTTGCCGCCATTGGCGACAATCTCGGCCTCACGCGGCGTGCCGATATCGGCATAGGGCGTCCATTGCGTCGGGATGCCGAACCACACGTCCCAGCCGTCGGCCATCGCGGCGGATTCCTGGCCATCGGCGAGCAGGTGCAGCGGGACCGGCCGCACGGGGCTGCGGAAACTGGCCATCGGCACTTGCGAAACGGGCACGCCGCTGGATTCGGCGAGCAGGCACGCAATTTGGGTGCGGCAGCGGCGGCCCTGGCAGGCGCCCATGCCGGCGCGAGTCAGCCGCTTGATCTGGTCGGGGTGGGCCGGGCCATCGGCGATCAGCGTGGCGAGCGACCGCGCCGCCATGGCGGACGGGCGAGCCAGGTAATGCGGCGGCTGCACGTCAAGCAGGTCGGCGCGGGTGACGGCTTCGCACTGGCAGACAATGGTGTCGGCCGGGGCCAGGCGCCCGAGGGCCTGCGCCCAGGCGGTAACATAGGCCATGTCCGGGGCCGGCCCGGCGGCGTCACCGGCGAGGGTGATGCCGTCGCCGGGGATGATGCAAGCGGCTTCGAGTAACTCCGTTGCCGGGATGGTGCCCAGCGCCAGGCAGATCGTGTCACAGGCGATGGCGACATCGGCGCCGGCGGCGGAACGCAATATGGCGGCTTCGATGCCGTCGATACCGGCGCGGGTGGCGGCGACACTGTGGCCGACATAGACCGGGATGCCGGCGGCGGCGACGCGGCGCGCCAGCGCTGCGGGGGCTTGCACTGCGCCCAGCACTTCGACCAGCCCGGCAACTTCCAGCCCGCGCGCCTTTGCCAGCAAGGCTGTTTCACAGGCCAATGCGCCCGACCCCAGGATCAGCACCCGGCGGCTGGTCAGCGCATCATAGCGGACCAGCAGGGCGTGCAGCGCCTGCGCCCCCATCACGCCGGGCGCATCCCACCCGGCAAAGCCCAGCACCAGATCACGGGCCCCGGTGGCCAGCACCAGCCGATCAAAGCCGACCATCCAGGCGCGTTCGGCATCGGCAAGCCCCAATTGCGCCTCGGGCATCGTCTGCAAGGCCGGGCCGTTGCGATAAAGGCCCCAGGCCGCTGTGCCCAGCCGCACATCGATGCCGGCATCAAAGGCCGTTTGCAGTGCCGGGTTGCTGGCAAACACTTGTTCGATCATGCGGCCGGCATTCTGCACCGCCGCCGTCATGCGGCCGCCGAAGAACAAGGGCACGTCGCTGCCGATCAAGCCGCCGGGGACGGGGTTTTCATCGACCATCAGCACGCTGTCGCCGGCCTGTGCCGCTGCCAGCGCCGCGGTGATGCCGGCCGCGCCGGCACCGACGATGACGGTATCATAACGGTCGTCCGCAATCGGCAGTTTGCCGTTCAGCGCATGAACGTCGGTAACCATCAGACCGCGTCCAGCGCCTGTTTCAGGTCGGCGATCAGGTCATCGACATGCTCGATGCCGACCGACAGCCGCAGGGTGGCGTCATCGATCCCGACGACATCGCGCTGCCGCTTGGGCACCGCATAATGGGTGGTGGTGGCCGGATGGGTGATCAGCGTTTCGGAACCGCCCAGGCTGACGGCAAAGCGCAGCAGGCGCAGCCGGTCGAGGAAACGAAAGGCCTCGGCCTCGCCGCCCTTCACCCGGAACGAAAAGGTTGATCCTGCTGCCCTGCACTGCCGGTCATAGACGGCGCGCTGCGGCGTGCCGGGGGCGAGGAAGCCGAGATAGGTGACGCTGGCGACCTTGGGGTGCGCAACCAGAAATTCGGCGACGGCCCGCGCATTGTCCATGGCGCGTTCGGTGCGCAGATGCACCGTTTCCATCGACCGCAGCATCAACCAGCAGGTATAGGGATCGAGATGGCTGCCCAATGTTGTGCGCAGCAGCCGCAGCGGCTGGATCAGTTCCAGTCGCCCGCTGACACCGCCCGCCAGCAGATCACTATGCCCGCCACAATATTTGGTCAGCGACGTCATGCACAGATCGACACCCATGGCGATCGGCCGCTGCATCAGCGGCCCGAGCAGCGTATTGTCGATGACCACCAGCGGCCGCGGCGCGATCACTGCGGCAATGCGCACCACCAGCGCAATATCGACCAGTGCCGCGGTCGGATTGGCCGGGCTTTCGATGACGATCAGCTTGAGCGGCCCCGCTGCCTGCGCCGCAACCACAGCCGCCCTGATATTGGCCTCGTCACAGCCATCGGTGAACGAAAAACTGTGGACGCCGAATTCGGGCAGCAGGTTATTGTACAGCCCATCGGTGCCGCCATAGATCGGCCGGCTGTGGACGACGCTGTCGCCGGGCCGGACATGGGCCAGCGCAATGGCGCTGTGGGTGGCCATGCCGCTGTTGAACACCGCCGCCGCCTCGGCACCGTCAAGCGCCGCCAGCCGCTGTTCGACCATGTCGAGATTGGGGTGGCCCAGCCGCGAATAGATATGCGCGGCGCTGCCGACCTCGGGCCCGGTCCCCTCGAAATAGGCCTCATGAATGTCCTTGGCCTGTTGCGCCGAGGCATAGGCGAAGGTCGATGTCATGTAGATCGGCGGCTTGGCGGCCTTGGCACCGGTCGCGGGATCATAGCCGGCGCGCACCGCCAGGGTTTCGGGGCGGTAGGCTTCGTCGTCGATCATGCCGGTTGCCGGTCCAGATACGGCGCTGCCGTGGCACAATACCAGTCGGTGAAGCGAAGGGTGAGCGATTCAGCCTCGGCCGAATAGGGGCCTGGGCGGTAACCCGGCGAATTGACGCCGCGCTGGTTGTTTTCGGCGAGCGCCTTGTCCTGCAGATTGGTGCGCGTCCACAAGTCGGCGAGCACTTCCGGGTCATAATCGACGCCTGCGACGGCATCTTCATGCACCAGCCATTTGGCGACGACATGGGTTTCCCGGGCGCTGATCGGCATGGCGGTGAAGGCGAATGTGTGGTCGCTGGTTGAATGGCAAAAGGCATTGGGTTCGACCGCCCAGCGCAGCGAGCCAATGTCGCCGCCGCCGATGGCGCACATCGGCCGGGCAACGGCGGGCAGGCCATCGATGGTCATCGAGATCATGCCGGGATTGAGCGGGAAACGCACTGCCTGCCACCAGGCTTCCTCGACCGGGCCGCCGGGCAGGCCGAGTGCCGCCATGCGGGCGATAAAGGCTTCGGCATGGTCATAATTGGCCTCGAAATGCGCCGAGGCCTGGACCGGGAAGGTGCGTGACAGTTCGGGATGGCCGCTGGGACAATGATAGCATTCGCGGGCGTTTTCCATCACCAGTTTCCAATTGGCATATTCGATCAATGTCGATTGATACGCCACTTTGGCATGAGCAAGGCCGTGCGGCGCCAGCAGCGGTGTCAGCTCACGCCGCATGGTCTCGAAATTCGGCGGCGTATCTGCAAAGCAGATGAACATCGCGCCGGCGACGGTTTCAATTGCCAAAGTCCCGAGGCCATGATCAGCCTTGTCGAAATCCACCCCCATGCGGCCGGCGGCGAGCAGCGCGCCCGACAGTCCATAGGTCCAGCGGTGATAGGGGCAGGTCAGCCGCGCCGCATTGCCACTGCCGGGGGCGCACAACATGGCGCCGCGATGCCGGCAGCTGTTGTGAAAGGCGTGCAGCCGGCCTTCCTCGCCGCGCACGATCAGCACCGGCCAGTCACCGACCATCAGCGACAGATAATCGCCGCGCTTGCGTACCTCGGCCTCGAACCCGGCGAACAGCCACGACGTGCCAAAGATCGCCTTCATGTCAAAGCCAAAGGCATCAGGGCTGTTATAGAGGAATTGCGGCAGGGCGTGGCCGGGCCCCCGCTGCCCCAATGCGCTCGCAATTGCCCCCAAATCCACGCGCCGCTCTCCCGATACGGCCTTGGCGTCGCATAAAAGGGCGATGGAATTAAATCTTATTTGTGCATAGTCATATGCCAAATCGGGAAGCTGGCGACCACGGTCGCCGCGGTATCGGAGCCGCCCACCCTCAGCGAAGGTCTGCTGTCGCAATGCCCCAACCCGTCAATCGCCGCTGGCTGCCGCTGAATGCGCTCAGGGCCTTTGATGCCGTTGGCAAGCGGCTGAGCTTTACCGCCGGTGCCCAGGCGCTGCATGTCTCGCAAAGCGCGGTCAGCCGGCACATCATCAGCCTTGAGGATATTCTGGGCCGCAAGCTGTTCGACCGGTCGGGGCCGCGGCTGGTGCTGACGGCGGCGGGCGAGGCGCTGCTGCCCGAAGTCAGCAAGGCCTTTGACCGTATCGAGCAGAAGATGAACGAGGTCTGCGGCGATGCGCCGGGCACACGGCCGATCCGGGTGCATTTCCCGCCCTCGCTGCTGCACCAGATCGCGCTGCCGATGATCCAGGATTTCCACGCCGAACATCCGGACATCCGCATCGATATATCCAGCTCGCATGTCACCGGCCTGCCCAGCAACGACATCGACATGGCGATCGTCTTTGATCTGCCGGGTGCCGATGACCGGATCACCGATTTCCTGTGGATGGTGCGGGTGGCGCCGGTATGTTCCCCGGCGACGGCGGCGCGCCATGCCGGCAAGCCGATCGAACAGTTCCTGGCTGACAATCACCTGCTGCACGTCAAGCTGGATAATGAACCGCGCGGGCTGCTGTGGGGCATCTACGCCCGGCAGACGCGGATTGCGCTCGATGTCGAACGCGACCTGGCGTTCGATACGGCGCTGCTGGCGGTCAGCTATGCGATCAGCGCCGATGGCGTGGCGCTGGCCGATATCGACATGTTCGCGCCGGAACTCGCCGATGGCCGGCTGGTGATGCCCTATGACAGCATCATCGAGGATGGTTTCGGCTATTATCTGAAACTGCGCCCCGAGGATCTGTCCGACCCGGCGATCAGCCTGTTCCGCTCCTGGCTGATCGCCCGCTTTGCCGCCCGGCCGCGCTATCAGCGTGGCTGATCGGCGAGCTTAACAGCCTCGCGGACCAGCACGATACGGTCCTGCCCGAAATACATGTCATCGCCGCCGACATAGAAGGTCGGTGACCCGAAACCGCCGCGGGCGATGATTTCGTCGGTATTGGCGCGCAGCCGGGCCTTGGTCTCGGGGGCATCGGCGGCTGCCAGCGTCGTGGCAGGATCGAGCCCGGCCGCGGCACAAGCTTCGGCGAGCACGACGGGGTCGGCGATGTCGCGGTCCTCCCCCCAATATAGCTGGAACACCCGGCGGGCGAACACCTCGCAGGCGCTGGCATCGGCGGCGATCAGGCAGGCCCGCATCGCCCGCGCCGAATTGACCGGGAAAATGCTCGGCGTCCATTTGATGGCAAGGCCGGAGCGTTTGATCCAGTCGTGCAGGTCCTTGGTGAAATAACGCGTCTTGGGCCCAATCGGTTTGGCGCGCATTTCATAGACCGACGGATTGACGGTGTTGAACACGCCGCCAACCAGAAAGGGCCGGAAACACACGCCGAAGCCATCCTCGCGCGCCGCCGCCACAAGCGCTTCAAAGCCCAGATAGGTCCAGGGACTGGAACAATCGAAGAAGAATTCGACGTTTTGCATGGTGCCGCCCCTTTGTTACCGATCACGGCATTGTGAGGCCGCGTCAAACCGCTACCATGGCGCGCTATGGCCAAGAAACCCGAAATCCTGAAACACCGGTGGCTGGTGCCGCTCGCCCTGATGCTGCTGGCGGCGGCGCCGGCGCCGGATTTTTCGGCGCAGCTCGCCGGCCCCGCCAAATTGCTCGATGCCGGCCATCCCGCCGAGGCGCTGGTGCCGCTCGATGCGCTGCTCGCCGCCGCGGAACTGCCTGTTGAACGCGGCCAGGTACAGGCGCTGCGCAGCTTTGCCCTGGCGCAGTTGCAGCGCATTCCCGAGGCGCATCAGGCCATCGAAGCCGCTGCGGCGAGCATAGAATCGCCATCGATGACCGTGCTGCGGCAATTATTTCTGCTGCGCGCCTTTGACGGCGATGTGCCGGGTGCCGCCGACACGGTGCTGCTGATCGCCGCCAGCGATGCCAAGGCCCTGGAAACCCTGCCGACGCCGGTGCTCGTTGAGGTCATGCGCAGCTTGCACAAGGATGATGGCCGCGCCTTTGATGTGGATTATGCGCTTGATGCCGCCGGCTGGCAGCCGGCCGATGCGACGCTGGGCGAAATCGATGGCCTGCGGCTACGGCTGATCATGGGCCTGTTGCGGCGGGACCGGCTGGACGATGCCGGCCCGGTGGTGGCACGGCTGATCAGCCCGGCCTCGCTGGCCCGCATCGGCATCGACCGGCGCTTCCAGCCGCTGTGGCCGGCGATCGAGGCGCGGCTGGGGCCGGGCGCCGATATTGCCGATGCGGCTTTCGTTGGGGCGACCAAGGCGCGCTTCGACGCGGCGCCCACGTCGCTGATTGCGCGGCTCGGTTATGCCGAAGCGCTCAACATTGCCTCGCGCGAGCC
>JANYCM010000081.1 GCA_025360285.1 Sphingomonadales bacterium | reverse complement strand
CAGCCGCTGGCCCTTGAGGCTGGATCCGCCGCGATCGAGCGTGACATTGCCGATCATGGTGATGATCCGCAGCGGCACATCATAGATGGCGTTGGTCGAACTGGCGCTTTCGGATGGCGAAATCAGCCGGACATTGCCGCGTGCATCGAGCCGCTGCATTTCCGGCCCCGCCGGGCTTTTGCGTTCATACAGCACCTTCACCATATCGGCGTTGAGCGTCATGTTGCCCTGGCGGATGACCACGGCGCCGGTGAAGATCGCCTGATTGGCCTTGTCCTCCACTTCGATCCGCGCCGCATTGACATCGATCGGCGCGCCGCTGTCCAGACCTTTCAGCGCGGAAACCGGCGCCGGCGCCGCGACATCCTGGGCCCCGACAGACGTGCCCAGCAGGGCGGCAAGCAAGAGCGCGATTTTCATCGCCCCCCCCTGCCCGCTCGGCCGAAAATCCGCAAGTGGACGCCGTGATCGAGAATGATGCGGCGGCCCTGGACATCGCCCTGCATCTGGCCGGCACGGAAGGTGCCGATCGGCAGGGTGCCGGTCACCGCCGCATCGGTTGAAACGCTGCGGCTGTTCAGGTCAACATCAACCGTTGTCGAATCAAGGCTGTAGCCCGCCGTCGAATCGAGCTTCACCGGGCCATTGATCTGCAATTTTTCAGTATCGAGGAAATACCGCCCCGAAGGCGCCGTTACTGTCGCCGGGCCATCTGCCATCGCCAGCTTGGCCGTCAGGTCAACCAGTTCCACCACTGGTACCGCGCTGCTGCGCTGCACCGCCCCGCCAGCGCGAATCTCGAAGGCCTCGCCGCGAGTGGTTTCGCCGCGATAGACGGCATTGTCGAGCCGCAGCCGTTCATGCGCCATGCCGACCTTGTCCTTGGCGAGAAGGAAGCTGAATTCCTGCACTTTGGCCAAAGGCCAGGCGATGATGCCGCCCAGCACCACCACCGCCAGCACGGGGAGCAGCCATTTGAAAAGCCCCATGACCTGGTCATGCCGGCTGCCCGGTAGCGCCGCCCGCTGGCGATCGGTAAGGACGAAGGCAGTCATCCTCTTCGCCCCTTTGGTGCCGCAAGCCCCATCATCGCATCACATATGCGCAAAAATATCGGTCTCCGGCCAGCCGGCAAGATCGAGATCGGCCCTGGTGGGCAGGAAATCAAAACACGCCTGCGCCATCGCCGTCCGCCCTTCACGCGCCAGCCGCTCCGCCAGCACGGCATGGGCACGGTGCAGGAAACGCACATCGGAGGCGGCATATTCCTTCTGCGCTTCGCTCAATTCGGCAGCGCCCCAGTCCGATGATTGCTGCTGCTTGGAAATATCCACGCCCACCGTCTCACGCAGCACATCCTTGAGGCCATGGCGATCGGTATAGGTGCGGATCAGTTTTGACGCGATCTTGGTGCAGAACACCGGCGTCGCATCGACCCCGAGATAATGTTTGATCACCGCCAAGTCGAAGCGCGCGAAGTGAAACAGCTTCACCCGCGCCGGATCGGCGAGCACCGCCTTCAGCACCGGCGCGTCATACTTGCCTTGCGCAAAGCGCACGAGATGCTCATCGCCCCGGCCATCGGCCAGTTGCAACAGGCACAGCCGATCGCGGTGCGGGTTGAGGCCCATCGTCTCGCTGTCCACCGCAATCGGGCCAGGGGCAAAGACATCGGCAGGCAGATCGCCTTCGTGCAGATATATGGTCATCGCCGAGGCGTTAGCAGCCGGGGACCGGCATGTCATCCTTGGTGGCAGTAAGCCTCACGTCCAACCCCGCCATTCCGGCCTTCGCCGGAAGGGTGGCGAAGGGGTAGCCGCTGCCCTCGCCGGACGCGCCGGCGCCGGTGATCACGCCGGCCCCGGCGCCGACCAGTCGAACGGCAAGGGCGCTTCCCGAAAGGCGAAGCGATCGAGATGCGCGGCGACAACGCCCTGCATGTTGATCGCCATGGCAGCGTCGGGCGCGGTCAGGCGGGTCGTCAGCATGGCGTCGCTCGCTGTTATCTCCAGCAGCGCCCCATTGGGGAATGGCACGGTCCCGGTGCAGGCATCAAAGCTGACCGTCATGCGGTGCGACCAATGCTTGCACAATTGCTGCAGATAACGACTGGCGCTTTCGGTCGGCACCTGGGCGCTGGTGACGACCGTCACAGCCGTTCGATCCGTCCGGCGGCTTCGTCGAGGATTGCGGCCACGTTCAGCGCAATGTCGCGGCCGGCATCGCTGTCGCCTTCGTTGCTGCCTTCGCCCCGCCCTTCGCCGAGCCGGTTATGGACCGCAATGTGCAGGTTGCGCAGCGCCCGGCGGATCGGGGCGGCATCGGTCGGCGCCCGCAACCGGGCGAGTTCGTCGAGCCGCGCCATGGCGGTGGCGACGGCCTCGGCGGCGTCGGCCAATGCCCTAAGACCGGCAGCCGTGATGGCAAACCGCTTGCGCGCGCCATCGGCGACTTCATCGACGAGGCCCTGGTCGGCGAGCAGGGTCAACGTTGGGTAAACCATCCCGGCGCTGGGGGTATAGACCCCGCCGCTCGCCGTTTCGATCGCCTTGATCAGCTCATAGCCATGGCGCGGCGTTTCCTCGACCAGCTTGAGCAGCACAAGCCGCAGCTCGCCCGCATCAAAGACCCGGCGCCGGCCGAAACCGCCGCCAAAGCCGCCGCCAGGGCCGCCGCGGCGCGGGCCGCGGCCAAAGCCATCGGCGAATTGTTCGCCCAGAGCTTCGCTCATTTCACGCGCAAAGCCTTCGAACCGGCCACCAAAGCGGTGGCCCCGGCGGCCATGGCGGCCGCCTTCATGTTTGTCGTGGGGGTACATGGATATCTCCTTTATATGGTTTATTCCTTCCAAAATATATCTTCAAGCTAGTTTGTAAAGGGGGTTGGCAAAGAAATTTCGGTCAGCGCCTGCACGGCAGCAAACAGCGGTGTCAGTCCGGCGGCCCGTGCTGCCCCGGTCATCGCCACCAATTCGGCGGCGGCCTCGGCCTCGGGCAGCGCCAAGGCCCGCAGCAAAAGCGCTTCATCATCGGTGAGCAGCGGACAGGCCGGGGCGCCGATGACCAGGCGCCGCGTCGCCAGCCGCGACAGGCCGACCAGCCAGCAGCGCAGCAGATGTTCGATGCCCAGCCCAACATCGCCGAAATCCTGCTGCAGGGCGATATACACGGCATGGCAACGCGCCGCGCCCAGCGGTTGCATCAGCGCCAGCCGCCGGATCGCCCATAACAGGCGCTGCTGGATCGGCGGCAAGGCGCCGACGCGCGCGCCATTGCTGGACCAACGTTCACCATCCCCGAATGCTGCCAATTTCACCGGCTGTCTCCCACCACTGGAGTCGCCAGTCTATGCTATTGAGAACTATTCGCAACAATATTCATGCTATGGATCGCGCGGCGCTGCTGCGCGGCACAGCCGGTCGTTGATCGCCGCGCCCAGCCCGGTGTCGGGCACGGGAGCAACGGCAATGCCAGCCTTGCCGCTGGCCTCTGCGACATGGAGCAAATCGAACAGCCGGGCGGCGGCTTCAGCCAGGTCGCCGCTGGCGGATAGGGTGACGTCACCGGGAATGGCGCCGAAACCGATGTGGAATTCCCCGGCACCGGCAGTAAGGGCGTTCAGGCGCACGGGCTGTGTGGGGGCGTAGTGCGAGGCGAGCATGCCGGGGGCCAAAACACCTCTCCCCTGGCGGGAGAGGTCGGGCTCGGCGCCTTCGCCGAGCCGGGTGAGGGGTGTCTCCGTGGCCACAGGCGACCCATCAACCGGTTCGCTACGCGAGTCCGACCTCTCCTGCCAGGGGAGAGGTGACAACATTTCCCCCGTCACTGCCCCCGGCCGCAGCACCCGCACCACCCCATCCTCAACCAGCACGATCGTCGATTCGACCCCCGCCGCACACGCCCCGCCATCCAGCACCAGCGGCACCGCATCGCCCAGCGATGCCGCGACATGCGCCGCCGTTGTCGCCGAAATCCGCCCCGAGGCATTGGCCGACGGCGCCGCCAGCGGGCCACAAAGGCCGATCAACGCCTGCATCACCGGATGCGCCGGGCAACGCACCGCCAGCGTGTCGAGCCCCGCCGTTACCAAACCGGCCACTTCGGCACCGGCCCGCAGCGGCAACACCAGCGTCAGCCCGCCGGGCCAGAAATCCGCCATCAGCCGCGCCGACACGGGATCGATCACCACCAGTTCCGCCGCCTGCGCCGCGCCGGCCACATGGACAATCAATGGGTTGAACCCCGGGCGCCCCTTGGCAGCATAGATTTTCGCCACGGCGTCAGCATCAGCCGCACGCCCCGCCAGGCCATAGACCGTCTCCGTCGGCACCGCGGCGATGCCGCCGGCATTGAGTTGCGCCGCCGCTGCGGCAATGCCGGCGGCATCGGCGGCAATGATGCGGCTTTTGTCGGTCATCGCCCCCGTCTATAGCGGCAGGGCAAATAGCCCAAGGCCCCGATACGATGACCTATGCCGCGCCAACCGCCGAACAGCGTTTTGTCCTTGATGTCATCGCCGATCTGCCCGGCCTCGCCGCGCTGCCGGCCTATGCCAATGCGACGCCGGACATGGTCGATGCCATCCTCGCCGAATCGGGCAAGCTCGCCGCCAATGTGTTTGCGCCGCTCAACAGCGTGGGTGACAAGGTCCATGCCAAACTCGCCGATGGAGTTGTCACCCTGCCGCCGGGTTTCGCCGAGGCCTACAAGCTTTACATCGAAGGCGGCTGGGCCGGGCTGGGCGTTGCCGAGGCGCATGGCGGCCAGGGCCTGCCCTTCGCCGTCGCGGTCGCCGTGCAGGAACAATTGACCAGCGCCAACATGGCCTTTGCCCTGTGCATGATGCTCAGCCAGGGCGCCATCGAAGCGCTGGCGGCGCACGCTAGCCCGGAATTGCAGGAGCGATACCTGGCGAAGCTGGTCAGCGGCGAATGGACTGGCACGATGAACCTGACCGAGCCATCGGCCGGCAGCGACGTCGGCGCGCTGAAATCCCGCGCCTTCCCCCACGCCGACGGCAGTTACCGCATCAAGGGCACCAAGATCTTCATCACCTGGGGCGAACATGATGCGGCGGACAATATCGTCCACCTCGTCCTCGCCCGCCTGCCCGATGCGCCGGCGGGAACGAAGGGCATCAGCCTGTTCCTCTGCCCAAAATTCCTGCCCGATGGCACGCGGAACGATCTTCGCTGCGTCGGCCTTGAACACAAGCTCGGCATCCACGCCTCCCCCACCTGCACGATGAGTTTCGGCGATAATGATAATTGCGTCGGCTATCTTGTCGGCGCCGAGGGCGCCGGGATGCGCGCCATGTTCACCATGATGAACAACGCCCGCGTCCAGGTCGGCCTGCAAGGCGTCGCCATCGCCGAAGCCGCCACCCAGCACGCGCTCGGCTGGGCCCGCACCCGGGTGCAATCGGCCAAGTTCGGCGGCTCGCGCGAGCCGGTCCGCATCATCGAGCACGCCGATGTCCGCCGGACGCTGATGACCTGCCGCGCCCTGACCGAGGCCACCCGCGCGCTCGTCTATCTGAACGCCGCCGCCGTCGATCGCGCCCACACCTCTCCCCTCCCGCCTGCGGGAGGGGCCGGGAGTGGGGGAGTCGCGGACGCACGCGCCGCCCAGGGCCTCGCCGACCTTCTGACCCCGATCTCGAAAGCCTGGGCCACCGATGTCGGCGTCGAAGTCGCCAGCCTGGCGCTGCAAGTCTTCGGCGGCATGGGCTATGTCGAGGAAACCGGCGCCGCCCAGTTCCTCCGCGATGCCCGCATCGCGCCGATCTATGAAGGTACCAACGGCATCCAGGCACTCGATCTCGTCGGCCGCAAACTCGCCCAGGACGGCGGCGCCCATTGGCAGGAAGTGTTCGCCGAGGTCAGCGACACGATCCACGATCTCGCCACCAGCCCCGCCCTCGCCGGCCTCGCCCCCTGGCTGGAGGACGCGCTCGCCGCCACCAAAACCGCAACGCTATGGCTCGCCGCCGCCAACAACCCCGACGATGTGGCGGCGGGCGCGACCCCCTATCTCCGCATGATGGGCCTGACGCTCGGCGGCTGGCTGCTGGCGAAACAGGCGGTGACGGCACAGGCAATGCTCGCCGCCGGCACCGGCGACCCTGCCTTCCTCAACGCCAAGATCGCCACCGCGCGCTTCTTCGCCGAACAACTGCTGCCCCAGGTCGGCGCCCTATCCGGCCCTGTGACGCGCGGGGCGGCGGGGCTTTACGCGATTTCGGAAGAAGGGCTGGCGGCCTGAAACGCTTCCAGCGGCAGGGTCTCTTCGCCCCGGGGTGCTTTTGCCTTTGGTTGTTTGCAGCACTTGCCAGCGCGTTGGTGCGCCGTGCATCTCCACACAAGCTCCACACAATCTCGGCATTTTCTGGTCAAGAGACACGCACACCGGCGGCATCGCAACCAGGAGACGATCGATGCTGCACATGCCCACAGCCCTTTCCGCCATCATCCTCATCGCGGCGCTGACAGCGCCGGCCTATGCCCAGCCAACGGGGCTCGAAGGCAATTGGCAGGGCCCCGGCGGCATCATCCGCGGCGAGACCTGCCCGGACGGGAAATCACTATGCGTCGTCGTCGTCGCCGGCAACAACGACAAGGAATCGATGGCGGACATCGTCGGCAAGACCGTCGTGCGCGACCTGGTCAGCGATGGGCCCGGCAAGCTGCGCGGTCGATATGTTTCCGACGGCAAGAATCTTGTCGCGACCGTCACGTTGAAGGACACTGACCATGCCGAGCTGCGGGTTTGCCTGTTGTCGTGGTTTCCCTGGGTGTTCTGCGAAGCGCCGACATACACACGGGTGCGTTGATGCGCTCCGTTTGGCACATTGCCCTGGCGTTTCTGGGCCTTGGCGTTTCTGGTAACCTGGCGGCGGCTGACATGCCTAATCCCCGGCTCGAAACAGCGATCTTTGCCGGCGGCTGTTTCTGGTCGATGGAGGCCAAGTTCGAACATTTGCCGGGTGTCGTCGATGTTGTTTCCGGCGCCACCGGCGGCCGCGCGCCTAAAAGCGACGACGATTTCGCCCGTGGCAACAGCGGCAATGTCGAGGCTATCAAAGTTAGTTTCGATCCGGCGCGAACCAGCTATCGCCAGCTTGCCGATCATTATTGGCGCACAATCGATCCCGGCGACGCCGGCGGGCAGTTCTGCGATCGCGGTCCAACCTATGCGACAGCGGTTTTTGTCACCCCCGCCCAGCGCGCGGCAGCCGAAGCATCCAGGCGAGCGGCGAAGGCGCTGCTGCCGGCGGTGCAATTCGTAACCCCTATCCGGCCAGTGACGGGTTTCTGGCCGGCACCCGCCCACCACCAGAACTTTGCGCGCCAGAACCGCCAGGTCTATGCTCGCTACGATCGGGGGTGTGGGCGCACGGCGCGACTGCAAACCCTGTGGGCCACCGCGCAGGAGCCGAGGTGAACGACGCCAGTGCTTATCTGATCCTGATCGTCGAGGACGAGCGCGAACTGGCCGACATTTTCCGCGGCTTTTTCGAACGCGAGGGCTTTCGCGTTGCCCTCGCTCGTGATGGCAGCACGGCAATCGACCTTCATCATAGCTTGAAGCCCGACCTGGTCGTTCTGGATGTCCGGTTGCCGAAACGCGACGGTTTCGAGGTGCTCGCCGAACTGCGGCGCGCCGGCTCCACCCCGGTGATCATGTCGACAGCACTTGGCGAGGACCTTGAAAAGCTGACAGCGCTCAAGGTCGGCGCCGATGATTATCTGGTGAAGCCGTTCAATCCGCTCGAACTGGTGGCACGCGCCAAGGCGGTATTGCGCCGCAGCGGCGGGGCGGCGGGGAACGCGAGCGTGCTGCGAATAGGGCCGATCGAAATCGATCTGTCGGCGCATCAGGTGCGCCGTGTGGTGGCGGCATCGGCGCCGGCGGCGATCGAGATGACGCGCACGGAATTTCGCATTCTCGCCCATATGGCGCGCACACCGCGCAAAGCCTTCACCCGCTCTGAAATCGTCGATGCCTGTCTGCCTGGGGATGGCGAGGCGCTCGACAGGACCGTCGACAGCCATGTCGGCAATCTTCGCGCCAAGCTGGCAGCAGCGGGCGAGACCGGCTGGCTGCAGGGGGTGCGCGGCATCGGCTATCGCCTGATGAGCCCGTGACGCGGCAGCGCAGCCTGCGAACACAGCTATGGCTCGCCATGCTCGTCTGTGTCACCGCCACAGTGGTCCTGGCCTTTGGCACGACGATGTTCCTGATGGCGGCCGAGGACGCATCTCTGGAAAGCCGGCTGTCAGGCGCGGGTCGCGCTGCCCGGGCCGACGTCGAGACTGGCCGCATCCCCGGCGATATCGCGGGGTTTGACGAACTGTTGCTCGCGGAGCGGCAGGTTTATGGCGAGCGCGGCGCGCTCGATCGGCCGCTGCTCGGCGCGGTGGCGCTCGCGGCGATCGTGTTCGGCGGCATGATCGCGATTTTCCTCGCGGCGCGGCTGGGGCGGCAGTTGGAAGCGATTTCGATCGCTGCCGATCGAGTCGCGAGCGGCGATCTTACCGCGCGTGCCGCGCTTGTCGGTGGCGCTGCCGGCGAAACCCTGATCCTGGCTGAAAACTTCAACCGGATGGCGGCCGCGCTTGCAAGCTATCAAGTGCAGACCATCGAAGCGGCGGCGGCGATCGCCCATGAACTGCGCACGCCGCTCGCCATCCTGCTCGGCCGGCTGCAAGGTATGCGCGAGGGCATTTTTCCCAAAGATCGCGACGATATCGGCGCGCTCATCCGGCAGGTCGAAGCACTCGGGAAAATCGTCGACGATCTTGCCTTTGTCAGCCTGGCAAGTGCCGGCAGGCTTGCCATCGCGACCGAAGCGATCGATCTTGCGGCGGTCGTCGCAACACTATTGGACGATTTAGGGCCAAAATTAGCCCAAGCCGGCCTTGCGATCGAGCGCGAGCTGCCGTCGGCGATGGCATCTGCCGATCCGCTGCGCATTCGCCAGGCGACCCTTGCGCTGATCGACAATGTTGTCGGCCACGCCGGCGGCGGTGGCGTGATACGGCTCGAAACGGCTTCGACGGACGGCTGGGCCTTGCTCCGCGTGCTCGATCGCGGCCCGGGAATCGCCGTGTCCGAAGGGGCCATTCTGTTCGAGCCATTCTATCGCCATGATACGTCAAGGTCCCGCGCGCATGGCGGCACCGGCCTTGGCCTGTCGGTGGTCGCCGCAATCGCTGCGGCGCATGGCGGATCGGTCGTCGCCGCGCCGCGGCTCGGCGGCGGCGCGGCCTTCACTCTTACAGTGCCATCATCACGAGGTGGCCAATAGACGGTCTCGGGACTGTGCCCATATTGATTGATCGGAACGATTGGACCCGGGTCGAGCCTGGCCGGCGTGCCCTTGCTCCTTTACGACCGCAGGTCCAGAATACCCTCATGAAACTCGCCTCGTTGAAGCACGGCCGTGACGGTCGCCTTGTCGTTGTCTCCGACGATCTCGCCTGGTGCGCGGCGCCG
>JANYCM010000044.1 GCA_025360285.1 Sphingomonadales bacterium | reverse complement strand
ACCTCGTCGATCAGGGTGCGCTGGAAACATATGCCGTCGCGGAACCATTGCCAGGTGCGGGCGCGGTTTTTGCGGTCATCGCTGTTCTGAATCATCTCATAAAGATAGATCCCAGGCTCGTTATGCCGCGTCCAGTTGAGGCAGGTCGAACGGTTGAAATCATCGGGCTGCATATGCGCCGCCCACCCCTTGATCAGGTCATTATCCCACCAGATACGGCCGTCCTTGTATTCCGCCGGGAATTCGCGGACTTCATGGCGGCCATCGGCCCAATAATAGTGATTGGTCTGATAATAGCGTTCGTTCTCGCCTTCATCGACCAGCCGGCACAGCAGGCGCGATTTGTGCTCGTCGGTCATCTGGCCGGTTTTGGCATCATAATAGCGGTAGATGCCTTCCCACACGCCTTCGTTACTCGCCAGGATGGTCATCACATCGCGTACGCCGGGCTTCTTTGCAGCGTCAGTCATCTCTCACTCCCCTTCATCAGCGGCAATTTCAACCCCGACCTTGCCTGTCAATTGTCCGGACAACAAGTGCTTGGCGGGATCATAATGGCCGTTCGCGCCCTTGAAAGCCCGTGCGTTGCAGGTGACCGCAACGCGGCCAGACTGGTACAGAGCAAAACCACGCGGCCACGCTGCCGTCACCCATGCGGACCCGCCATCGCGATAGGTTGCGTCGCTGGTGCTACAGTAATGTGCGCGGGACAATGCTGTGCGTGGTGCGCGAAAAGACGACCTCGCCGTCCTGTCGCGCGGTGAGGCTTTCTTCAATCAGGAAGCGGCGCTTTGTTGACCGCAGGACAAAGCCGATATGCAGTTCGCAGTTCCAGTCGCCGCGCTGGTATCGGCTGACCCGCTGTCCCGACCAGATGCCGCCGTTGGGGACACCGCGGGTGATACGGGCGACGGTGTTGGGGCCAAAACCCGACAGGATTGTGCCGTTGGCGCAGCGGCGCTGCTTGTCGGGCCAGGTGCCGGTGATGGTCACCTGGTCATCAACATCGCTTGTCGTGACGATGACGTCGCCGGCATCGGGGGGGATTGCGACGGATTGGATCGGCATGGCTGGCGCGACAACCGGCGGCGTGCGCACCGGCAGGATCAACTGGCAGGCTTCAGGGTATAGCGTCAGGACCGGGCTTTCGGGCGATGGCCAGACCAGCGGCCACAGGCCTTCGGATATCGCCAGCCGCAGCTTTTCCCCGGCCTTCAACCGATGGGCGATAAAGCCGAGATCGAGGCTGACATCGATGGGCTGGCCGGGCACCAGCGCCTGCGGTGCGCCATGCCCGGCGTGATGGGTGAGGTTTAGCAGGCCATAGGCCAGCCGCCACGACGTGCCATCGGGCAGGACCTTGCACAGCCGGACAGCGAGCTGCGCCACCGGCTTGTCGGCGGCAAGGCGCAAGCGAACCCGCGGCACGCCCAGCAGCTCGGAAGCCGCGGTGGCGGGGGGCAGGTCATAGGTGATCGACAGCGCATCATCGCGGCGCTGGTCGCCGGGCATTTCCTGCTGGCCAAAGGGCACCCATTCGGGGGTTTGCAGGCCCACGGTGTTGTCGGACCGGTGCTGGCGCACGCTGCCGGGGCCGGGCGCAGCGGCGAGACCAGCATCGGTCAGATACAGCGCAAGCGGGCGGACATTGGGTGACGGCCAGGCGCTTTCCGCCGTCCATTGCCCTGGGGTGGGGCCGGGGGCGGACTCGCTGGGCGTCGCTTCGGGGCAAAAATAGCGCAGCATCGGTTCGTCCATGATGCCGGTCGCCTCGCCGCGCAGCCAGTGTGACCACCAACGGATCTCCTCAAAGGCCCAATCAACCGCCGGGCCGGGGCCGCCAACCCAAGGATAGGTGTGGCCCCAGGGGCCGACCAGCGCCTTTTTCGGACAGGTCAGACCGGCGAGCAGGCGCGGCACCGAATGGACATAGGCATCGGCCCAGCCGCCGACGACATAGGCCGGACAGTTGATTGCGGCATAGTCGAAGGCCAGCGAGCCATGCCGCCAATAATCATCTTCGCGGTTGTGTTCGGTCCAGCGGGCGATGATCGGCGGCGATGCTTCCAGCCGTTGTTGCCACATTTGCCGCCACGCCGGTCCGGCGATGGCGGGATCGGGCGGCCCGGCCATGACGCCCTTGAAATTCACCCCCCATTTGAAATTGGTCAGGCCAAGACAGCCGCCGACATAATGCGCGTCATCGGTATAGCGCCGGTCCGAACAGGCCATCGGCATGATGGCTTTCAGTGCCGGCGGCTGGCGCATCGCCGTTTGCAGGGTGGAAAAGCCGCCCCAGGAGATGCCGCGCATGCCGACCGCGCCGTTGCACCACGACTGTGCGGCCAGCCAGGCGATGATCTGGACGGCGTCATCCTGTTCGCTGGCGAGATATTCGTCGCGGAGAAGGCCTTCCGAATCGCCCGAACCGCGGATGTCGATACGCGCATAGCCGATGCCATGGCGGGCCAGCACCTCGCCCCAATGTGCGTCGGCGGCGCCATAGGCATCGCGGGTGCGATAGGGAATATATTCAAGGACGACCGGCGCAGGCCGCGTCGCCATGTCGGCCGGCAGCCACATCTGGCCGCACAGGCTGGTGCCGTCGGCCATAGTGATGCGCACGACTTCGATATGGTTGACAGCGCCCGCGGCGGGCAGCGCCCAGCCGGCGCCAGCGGCCAGCGCGCGCGGGCCGAGTGCCAGGCCGGCGACGCCAGCGCCCATGAAATGGCGTCGTGAACTGCGCATGATCCACTGCCCCTTTGTCCCCAATGTGCGGCGTCCCGTGCTCCCCGCCAAAGCGATTTTTCAGATGGCGGAATCGCATTTCTGAAAAATGCCGCCCAGCACGGCCGCCATGGCTTGACGCGCCTTACCGACACGGTGCCGATGGCAGCTTCTGTCGCCAAAAGGAACCGACCGGGCCATGCTGGCCGAAGCACGCCGCCTGATCGACACTGACCCGCGCCGTGCCGCCGCGCTGGCGAGCCAGTTGCTGGCGGCGCGGCCGGGGCATGGCGAGGCGGCGCTGATCCTGGGGGCGTCGCTGCGGCGGGCGGGTGAACCGGCGGCTGCTCATGATGTGCTGGTGCCGCTGGCGGTTGCCATGTCCGGGGCCTGGGGGGTCCATTATGAATTGGGCATGGCGTTGGCCGCGCTTGGCGATGACGTGGCCGCTGTCGCGGCGCTGGACCGGGCCACCGGCCTCAATCCGCAATCGTCGCTGGCCTGGCACGCACTGGCGGCGGCGCTGTACCGGCTTGATCGCTTCGAAGCGGCGCTGGCGGCAATTGATCCGCTGGTGATGGCGCAGCCGACTGAAGCGGCGTTCCGGGCGTTGCGCGCCGCCACCCGCCTGCAATTGGGCCAGGCGGTGCCGGCGCTTGCCGATTATGACGCTCTGCTGGCGGCCGATCCCGCATCGGCACCGCTATGGCATAGCCGCGGCCATGCCCTTAAGGCGCTTGGTGATGAGCCAGCGGCCGTGGAAGCATATCGGCGCGCCATCGGCCTTGATCCCGGCTTTGACGAGGCGTGGTGGAGCCTTGCCAATCTCAAGACTTTTCGCTTCACGGCTGACGATATGGCCCGGATGCGGGGCGCTGGCGAGCCTGGTGCCTGGCGGCATTTCGCCCTCGGCAAGGCGTGCGAGGACAATGGCGACTATGCCAAGGCGTTTCAGCACTATGCCGGCGCCAATGCCCTGCGGCGGGCGTCGCATCCCCATGACGCCGATGCCGCCAAGGCGCAGGTCCGGCGCACCATCGCGCTGCTGACCCCGGCGTTTTTCGCCGCCCGCGCCGGCGTCGGTGCGCCTGACCCCGATCCGATCTTCATGATCGGCATGCCGCGATCGGGATCGACGCTCGTGGAACAGATTCTCGCCAGTCACAGCGCTGTCGAAGGTGCGTCGGAACTGCCCGATCTGCCGGCGCTGGCGCGGCGGCTGGCGGCGGGCCGGTCCTGGCCCGCAGCGCTGGCGGCAGTGCCCTTGGCGGATTTTGCCACGCTGGGCCGTGACTATCTGGCGGCCACAAAAATCAGGCGCCCACTGGGCCGGCGGTTCTTCACCGACAAATTCCCCGGCAATTTCCACCATATCGGGCTGATTCACCTGATGCTGCCAAATGCCCGCATCATCGATGTCCGCCGCCAGCCGCTGGCCTGCTGCGTGTCGCTGTTCAAACAGGCCTTCGCCCGCGGCGAGGCGTACAGCCATGATCTGGCCGATCTCGGCCGCGCCTATGCCGATTATGCCGAACTGATGACGCATTACGACACGGTGTTGCCTGGCCGCGTGCTGCGCCTGTCCTATGAGGCGCTGGTCGCTGATCCGGCGGCACAGATCGAGCGCCTGTTGGCGCATTGTGGCCTGCCATTCGAGCAAGCTTGCTTGCGCTTTTTTGAAACCGAACGCGTCATCCGCACGCCCAGTGCCCAGCAGGTGCGCCTGCCGATCTTTCGGGATGGCCTTGATCAATGGCGGCATTTCGAACCCTGGCTGGGGCCGCTCAAGGCCGCGCTTGGCCCCCTCGCCGACGCATAGGCGCCAACGCTTGATGCCTATATTGCATGGCCTCATTCGATAATTTTGCTTTGAGCGTTGCCGGAAACCGCAGAACCTTCACACAGCGCGGATAGAATTGTTCCGGGTTGCCCGGCCTTGGCGCAAGCGCCGGTTTGGCAGCGCGGGACAGGCCTTCCGCCACGGGGTTCGGACAGATTTCGGGGGACAGAATGGCATATCGGCGCAGCGCATCAGCATTTGGCATCTATCAGGGCCGCGCCCTCGCGCTGCTGCTGGCTTCGACGGCCGGGCTGGCGATGCCGGCGCTGGCCGCGGAAACCGCCGCGCCGCCGCCCGCCACTGATTCCGAACTGGTCGATATCGTCGTTACCGCCACGCGGTCGGGGGCGATCTCGCTACAGAACGTGCCGATCGCGGTGTCGGTGGTCAATGTTGAACAGATCAGCCGGTCGCAACAGGGCAATCTGTCCGACCTGACGAAGTTCACCCCGTCCTTGTCGATCACCGAAGGCGCACCGGGCTATAACAAGTTCAACATGCGCGGCCTCGCCACCGGCGGCTATGCGTCGTCGGACACATCGGATCGCTCGCTGGTCGCCGTCTATCTCGATGACACGCCGATTTCTGTGCAGGGCCAGACGCCGGACCTGAAAGTCTATGATCTGGAACGCGTCGAAATCCTGCGCGGGCCGCAGGGCACGCTGTTCGGCGCCGGTTCGATGGCCGGCACCATCCGCTTTGTCACCGCCAAGCCCAACCTTCAAAAACTGTCAGGCTATGCCGAAGTCGATGGCGCGACGACCGACCATGGCGCCGGCAGCTACAATGTCCGCGGCATGGTCAATGTGCCGGTCATCA
The DNA here is from genome assembly GCA_025360285.1 of Sphingomonadales bacterium. GTDB lineage: Bacteria > Pseudomonadota > Alphaproteobacteria > Sphingomonadales > Sphingomonadaceae > Sandarakinorhabdus. Next base: position 6,886 of record JANYCM010000044.1, on the reverse strand, counting down.
AGGACAAATTGGCAGTGCGCGGCAATTTCTACGTCGGCACCGATGGCGGTTTCATCGACAATATCGGGATGCAGAACCGCCAGAATGCCAACAGCAACCACACCACCCAATTCCGGCTGGCGGCGCGCTTCACCCCGACCGATGATCTGACCATCGATGCCAGCTTCACCTATGAAAAGAGCCGGGCCAAGGGCCTGAATTCCGGTCTCACCGGCCTCGCGCCCTATACCTATTCGAGCAACGGCCCCGAAGGTACCGACGATCTGTTTCGCCTCTACACGCTGGGTGCCGATTATGATCTGGGTTTTGCCAACTTCGTCGCGACGGCCGCCTACACCGATCGCAAGATCGGCTTCAACTTCAGCCCGGATGCGACGATCGGCTATTTCTTCCAGGATTACGGTACCGGCCTGCCGATTGGTCCGAACGCCTATCCGCTGTTCAAGCAGCCCGCCACCTACAGCCAGGCGATTGCCAATGCGATCCCGGCCGAACTGTATGTGATCAATCAAAAGTTGAACGATTTCATGGTCGAAGGCCGACTGGTCTCAAAGGATGACGGTCCGGTCAAATGGACTGTCGGCATGTTCTATGAAAAGCAGAACCGCCATCTCGTCCAGGACATTCCGACACCAGGTTTCGATACACTGTCCTATGAAAATCTTTTCTACGGGCCGTTCAACACACCGACCGGCAAATATGATTCGAAACTGGTCGACAAGGCGTTTCAGTCCAACGACATTTTTTCAGGGTTGCAGGATACCAATGAGCACCAGTTGGCGGTCTATGCCGATGGCACCTGGCATGCGACCGACAAGCTCGATCTGACCGCCGGCCTTCGCTATTTCGATTTCAGCGAGAAATATTATCTGTTCGAAAGCGGCGTTTACGGCGTCATCAACCATGTGCCGCTGGAAACCAATGCGACCTTGAAATCGCACGGCGTCAACCCGCGCGCCAATGTTTCGTACAAGGTCAATGACGATCTGCTGCTGTTTGCCGAAGCCGCCAAGGGCTTCCGCTATGGCGGTGCCAACCAGCCGGTGCCGCTGGGCTCCACCGGGGTCGCCGGCCAGTGCACGACCAACCTGGCGGCCTATGGCTATAATAACGCGCCGCTGACCTTTGGGCCTGACAAATTGTGGAACTACACGATCGGTGAAAAGGCCAAGCTCGCCGGCGGCCGGGTGACGGTCAACGCCAGCGCCTATTATATCGATTGGCGCGATGTGCAGACGCGGTTGCGTCTCGATTGTTCATATTTCTTCACCACCAACAGCGGCAAGATCACCAGCAAGGGCCTTGAGCTGGAAACCATGTTCAAGGCGACGCCGGAGATCACCATCAGCGCCGGCGGTTCGTACAATGATTCAAAGGCCAAGGGCGATATTCCCAACGTCGGCGCCTTTGATGGCGACCGCACGCCCTATTTCCCGCAGTTCATCGCCACCGCGGCGATCTTTTATGACAAGCCGGTCGGCAAGGGTGATCTGCACCTGTCGGCCAGTTACCAATATCAATCCGATCAGCACACGACCTTCAACAATTATACCACCAAGATTGTCGGCGGCGTGCTGACCAAAAATGGCGCCAGCAGCAGCTATGCCGTCATCCCTGAATCGCACAGCCTGAACGCTTCGGCGGCCTATGTGATTGGCAATCTGGAGTTCGGTATTTTTGGCACCAACCTCGCCAATGGCGTCAAGGTGACCAATGTGCAGCGCGCCACTTACTACGCCATCTATCAGGCTGGCGACCGCATCACCTATGCCCGGCCGCGTACCATCGGGGTGCGCGCCAAGGTCACCTTCTAAGGCCTCGTGCGGCGTCGCGGGATCGGAACCGGCCGCCGCCATTACCAGAAGCGGCTGCCATCGACCCCCTTGAACGGCCCGGCGAGGTCGACGGTGATCCAGCCGCCGTAAAAGCCGCCGGGCTGCGGGGTGACGCGATCGCCGTCCACGAAGCAGCCGTCAAACGGGGCGGCGTAAAAGGCCATGAAGCCCGCCAGCATCTCGAACGCCGGCGTCGGCCGCGGGTAGGACCAGGCGATACCGGTAAAAACATCGCCGCCGGCGACGACATCGAAATACTGCGCCTGGCCCTTCCATTCGCACAGCGATCGCTGGGTGTTGGGACGCAGGACGCCGGGGGCGATGTCGCCCGGCGGGAAATAGTAACTGGGCGGGTGGCTGGTTTCCAGCGTGCGAACGCCGCGCACCGTGTCGGCCAGCGTGATACCGCAATGCACGATCCGCAGCCGGCGGTGACAGGCTTGTGCCACCGCAGGCCGCGGATAATCCCAGACGCTCTCCTGGCCCGGCGCGACCGGATCAGGAAGCGGTATCATCCGGCGATCAATACCCGGACGGCGCCCCAGATCGCGGCGCCCAGCAGGACCAGCGTCGGCAGCATGGTCAGGCCGAAACCGCGGCTGCGCGCCGCCGGATCGCGATAATAGCCGCGGGCATAGATGATGCGGCCCAGTGTCCATACCAGGCCGAGCCCGGCGGTGATCATGTCGCCCAGCACGGGTGCCGCCAGCATGATTGCCGGCAGGAAGATCGCCAATTGTTCCAGCGTGTTCATCTGGACGCGGTAGCGCTTGTCGAATTCGGGATGGCCCGATGAGGCCGGCGCCGGCACATTATATTTGGCGCGGGCCTGGCCCACGACGACCGCCAGCCCGAAAAACACCAGCAGCGCCAGCACGATCGCCAGCGTCGTCAACGGAAAAGCAATCATCGGACGGTCCCCCCAAGGCAGCAGCTACAATTGAGTGCTACGCAAATCTTTACGGTCTGACCGCCCGGCTGGCAAGGGCCGCATGAGCCGTCAATGCGCCGGTGGTGCTGACCCGAAAATCCGCGGGCGCGGCGCCAGCCAGATGAACATGCCGGTCAGCAGGAAAATCGCTGCCGTCACCGTGAACAGCCGATCGGTGGCCAGCATGACGCTTTGCATCTGCACCAGATTGTCGATCTGGCGCAGCGCCTGATCGGCCGACAGTCCCTGGCCCACGAGCGCGTCGATCTGGGCCTGGGCGCCGTTCAGCATGCCCGCCAGATTGGCATGGGCGGTGCTGGTCGCGGTATCCCAATAGGTGGTGGAGATCGAGGCGGCAAATGCCGCGGCGGTGGTACGCATGAAGTTGGAAAGCCCCGCCGCCGACGCGGTTTCCTGCGGTTCGACGGCGCCGAGCGCGATGCGCGTAGTCGGCACAAAGAAGAACGGCACGCCGATGCCCAGCACGATCGCCGGCGCGGCAATGTGCCAGAAATCGATGCTGGTGGTGAAGCCGCTGCGCCAGAAGGTGACCGCGGCGAACCATAATATACCGCCCGAGGTAAGGATGCGCGGATCGACCTTGGCTACCATCTGCGCGGCGATGGGTGACATGACGACGGCCAGCACACCGCCCGCCGTGGCATAGCCGGCCCAGGTGGCGGTATAGCCCATGCTGGTTTGCAGCCACAGCGGGATCAGGATGATGCTGGCGAAATAGGCGCCAAAGGTCAGCGACAGGGTGACGGCCCCCACCGTGAAGCCGCGGTGCCGGAAGATACGCAAATTGACGATCGGGTCTTCGGCGGTCAGTTCCCAGATCATGAAGGCGATGAAGCCCAGGCCGGCTGTCAGCGCCAGACCTATGATCCAGGGCGAGCCGAACCAATCAAGCTCCTTGCCCTTGTCGAGCATGATCTGCATCGATCCGACCCAGAGGATCAACAGCCCTAGCCCGGTGAAATCGACCGGGCGGCGGGTGATCGGCGTTTCGCGGCTGCGGAACGTCCGCCAGGCCAGGACGGCGCAGACGCCAGCGACCGGCACATTGATGAAGAAGATCCACGACCAGTGGAAATTATCCGAAATCAGCCCGCCGAGGATCGGGCCGGCCACCGGAGCGACCACGGTTGTCATCGCCCATAGCCCGATCGCCATCGGCGCCTTTTCGGGCGGGAATACCCGCAGCAGCAAGGACTGCGACAGCGGGATCATCGGCCCGCCGCAAAGGCCCTGAGCAACGCGAAAGGCGACCAGCACGCCCAGCGACGGCGCAAAGCCGCACAGCGCCGAAAACAGCGCAAAGCCCGCCATGGCAAGGCAGAACACCCGCACCGTGCCGAAACGCTGCGCCAGCCAGCCGGTCAGCGGCACAGTGATCGCCTCGGCGACGGCATAGGAGGTGATCACCCAGGTGCCCTGGGTCGGTGACACGGCCAGCGCGCCCGAAATCGACGGTACCGAGACATTGGCGATGGTCGTATCAAGGACGACGATGAAATTCGCCAGCGCCAGCAGCGCGCCGCCGATGAACAGCGCCGACCCCTGCAAGGGGGCATCGATTATCTGGATCGGCTGGCGGGCCATGGCGGGCTATTTCGCGTTCGAAATGTCGATATCGGCGCTCATCGACAGGCCGATGCGCAAGGGATGGGCACGCAGTTCGGCGGGATCGAGGGTGATGCGTACCGGCAGGCGCTGCACCACCTTGATCCAGTTGCCCGTGGCATTCTGCGCCGGGATCAGCGCGAAAGCGGCGCCGGTGCCGCCGGCAAGCCCGGTGACCTTGCCGTGAAAGACCAAATCGCCGCCATAGAGATCAGAGGTGAGTGTCACCGGCTGGCCGATGCGCACGCGGGTCAACTGGCCTTCCTTGAAATTGGCATCGACATAGGCGGTTTCGACGGGAACGATCGTCATCAGCGGCGTGCCAAGTGCGACGCGCTGGCCGATCTGGACGCTTTTCTTGGCGACAACGCCGGCGATAGGCGCCCGGATGATGGTGCGATCCAGATCGAGCCGGGCCTTGGCCAGGGCGGCACGGGCCGCCTGGATTTCGGGATTATCGCCGTGTGCCGGGTCGGCGATCAGTGCCGCATTGACGGCACGGTTGCCCTGGGCTGCGACGACCTGCGCCGCCGCCTGGGCGCGGGCGGCACGCGCTGAATCGAGCGCAGCGCGGGCACCGGAGAAGCGGTTGCGGGCATTGGTCAGTTCATCACCTGACACCGCGCCCGACCCGACCAGTGCCTGGCGCCGGTCAAGATCAACCTTGGCGCGCGCCAGATCGGATTCGGCGCTGGCGATGCGGGCCTCGGCGGCGGTGACATCGGTGGCGCGCGCCGCAATCTGGGCGGCAAGCGCCTGGCCATTGGCATAATAGCCCGCCACCCGGCGTTCCGTGCTGGCAAGTTGCGCCGCCGCCTGATCAAGCGCCAGCTGAGCATCGGCGGGATCGAGCCGCACCAGCACGTCCCCTGCCTTGACCAGCTGGGTTTCGATAACGGGCACCGCAACAACGGCGGCGGCGGTCAGCGGCGTCACCAGCGCGCTGTCGGCGCCGACATAGGCATTGTCCGTGGCGACATTGTTGCGGCCAAAGGCGAACCAGTAAATCGCATAGGCGATCGCGGCGACGGCGATGACGGCGCCCAAAATGCTGAACAGTCGGCGGCGGGTGGACGCCTTTTCGGTGGTCGGAACGCGGGTCAGCGCGGGGTCGGCTTCGGCCATGACGGCTCCTTGGGCGTGGTGGCGGCAATGGTCGTCGGTGCGGCGAAGCCGCCACCAAGTGCCTTGACGAGGGCGATCTCGAGACTGAACGCCCGCGCCTGCAAATCGGTGACCAGGCGCCAGCGTTGCAGCACATTGTCCTCGGCGATCAGCACCGATTGGTAATTGGCGAGGCCGCCGGTGTAGCGCAGCCGGGCGATGCGATAGGCCTCCTCCTGCGCCGCCAGCGCCGCCCGGGCATCTGCAAGGCGGCCGGTCAGGGCACGGGCACTGGCGGCGGCATCGGCGACATCCTGAAAGGCATGGAGCAGCGCGCCATCATATTGCGCCACGGCCAGGGCATAATCCGCCTCGGCACCGCGCAGATTGGCCTTCAGCCGGCCGCCATCGAAGATCGGCAGGCTGATGGCCGGGCCGATCTGGCCGATGTCCGACCCGCCAGCGACCAGATTGCCCACCCCCAGCGACTGGGCACCGATGAATGCCGCTAAATTGATGTTGGGGTAGAAACTGGCGCGGGCGACGCCGATACGTTTGCCGGCGGCTTCGGCCCGCCAGCGTGCTGCGACGATTTCGGGCTTGTGGCCAACTAGTTCGGCGCCGATCCGCGCCGGCAGCCCAAAGGCGGCGAGCTTTGCCGCGGAAGGCGCCGTGATTGCGGCACCGCGATCCGGACCGGCACCGACCAGAGCCGCCAGCGCGTTGCGGGTGATGGCAAGGTTTTCATCGATCGCCGCCAGCGCTTCGCGTGCCGCCGGCACCCCGGCTTCGGCGGCCTTGGCCTCGGCCTGGGTATCGAGCCCGCCCTCGACGCGTTGCAGGACCAGCTTCAAGGTTTCCTGGCGCTGCGCCATGGTGGCAACGGCCAGGTCATGTTCGGCGCTCAATTGCGCCAGCTGGGCATAGCTGCTGGCCACAGCCGTTGACAGCATCAGCGCGGCGGCGGCGCGATCGGCGGCGACGGCGCGCGTCTCGGCAGTGGCGGCAGCGATGGCGGCGCGGTTGCGACCCCAAAAATCAATCTCCCAGGCGAAATCCAGCGTGGCGCGGCCCTGATCATTGTAACCCCTTGGCACGAACGCCGCCGGGATGCCGTTGTTGTAGCTCTGCTTGGCGAGGCTTGCCGCCGCATTGCCCGTCAGCGACGGGGCGGCGGCGGCGCGAGCCTGGCCGATCTGCGCTTCGGCACGGTGCAGCCGGGCCTCGGCCGCGGCAATGTCGGGATTGGTGGCAAGCGCTTCGGCAATCAGCCCGTCCAGCTGCGGGTCCCCATAGGCCGTCCACCAATCCGCTGCCGGCCAGTCGGCCGCCTGCGCCGTGGCCAGGCTGGCGCTGGCGATGCTGGCGGCAGGGCGCAGATGCCGGCCGG
>JANYCM010000034.1 GCA_025360285.1 Sphingomonadales bacterium | reverse complement strand
GCATTGGGCGGCGGCACTGGGCGGCACGAGCCTGTTGCCCGGCCATGTCCGGGTGCCGCACACAGGTCGAGGATGCGCTCACCCTTTTTCGCGCCCAGCAGGCGAACAGGCAGCGACGCGGCGAGATCCTGCACCCACCAGGCGCCCTCGGTGAACCCCGGCCATTCGGTGATGCCGCCCAATTGCTTGCTGCGCGGCACCCGGACATGGCCGGGCAACAGGCTCGTGCCGCCCAGTGCCGCCGCCCAATGCGCCGTTTCGGCCGGGTCACGCAACGTCAAGTCGGTTGCCGGTTCCTCGGCCAAGGACCGCGCCGCCGCCTCGGCCACGTCCGGCCCCCAGTCCATCGCCCAGCGGATGGCGAACAGATCGGGCAGATGCGGCGCATCGGGCAGCGCCGCGCCCTTGCGCATCAGATTGCCGAGCACGCCGTGAACCAGCCGGCGCGGGCCGCCTTCGACCAGCGGCAGCGCCGTCGCCACGGCCGCATGTTGCGGCGTGCCGAGCCTGAGCCAGCCGGCCAGCGCGATGCGCAGTACCTGGCGGGCGCGGGCATCATCGGGCAGTGGCTTGGGAGTGGCTGAATCGATCAGCGCGTCCAGATCGGGTAGCCAGCGCAGCACCGTGGCGGCCAGATGCCGGGCCAGCGCCCGATCATTGGCCATCGGAATGCCATCGAGGCTCGATTCGATCGCCAGTTCCAGCGGCGTGCCGCGGCCCAGCACCGCCATCAACAGCCGCAGCGCGCCGCGCCGGGCGGGCACACCCTGGGTCGCCTGCACCGGGCGTTCGGCAGGGCTAGCGATTGCCGCCTCCCAAAAAGCTGCCGATGCGCTTGAAATAGCTGACGGGGAACAGCCGGGTCATCCAGTCGATGAAACGCGCATCGGGGCCGATCAGCACCCGCGGCCGGCGCTTTTCCATGCCATCGATGATGATCGCCGCCGCCTGGTCGGGCGTCGTGCGCGCCGCCTTTTCGAATTCGGCGGCAAAATCCAGGTCGGTACGCTGGCCGGGCAGCGCGGCGATGCGCTTGGAATTGCGCGCCACATTGGTCTTCACCCCGCCGGGATGGACGCGGATGACGGTGATGCCCGGATCGGTAACGCCCAGTTCCAGATACAGCGCTTCGGTCAGCCCACGCACGGCATATTTCGACGCATTGTACGCGCTTTGCGTTGGATAACCCATCATGCCGAACACCGACGAGATATTGACCAGCCAGGTGCCCTTGCCATCACCGGCCGAGGTGCGCAGGTGCGGCAGTGCCGCCCGGCAGCCTTCGACAACACCGGTGAAATTGACTGCCATCACCCGATCAAAATCGGCGCGCGGGCAATCGGCGAAGGGGGCCACCACTGACAGCCCGGCGTTGTTGATAATGCCGTCCAGGCGGCCAAACTCTGCCGCTGCGCCATCGATCCAGGCGGTCAATGCCGCCGTATCGGTCACATCCAATGTCGTGCTGCTCGCCGGCCGGTTGCCGAGCAGGCGCCGCGTTTCGGCGAGGCCCGCCGCATCCATGTCGGCCAGCGCCAGCACGGCGCCCCTGTCGGCCAGGCCCAGCGCCAGCGCCCGGCCAATGCCGCTGCCGGCGCCGGTGATGGCGATGACCCGGTTGTCAAACTGTCCGGCCATGATGCCGCTGCCCCTTTTATCGCTGGCATTGATTGCCTATCGCTATGCCCCGTAGCGCAGGCGCGCGCCAATCGGAAACCCTGACATGCATGATGATCCCACGCCCGCCGAACCAAAGCCAGCGGCGGACACCGCCACGCCGGCGGCACCGCCCCCGGCCACCCCGGAAGTCGGCGGCCGCGCCGGCCCCGATCCAGTGCGCTATGGCGATTGGGAAAAGGGCGGCATTGCGGTGGATTTCTAACCAAGGTCCGGCGACAAACGACCCCGTGCCGTGGATGCTGCCTGTCGCGTTTAACCCACCTGCCGCAGCATCGACCAGAAATGCGGCCCCTGGGGCACATCCCATTCCGCCACAACGGTAAAGCCCAGGCTGGTGTAAAAGCCGACATTGCTCGCCGTTGCCGTCTCCAGATACACCGGCAGGCCATCGGCATTGGCGCGCGCCACCCCGGCAAGGACCATCGCCGCCCCCAGGCCGCGACCCTGCGCCGCCGTGTCGACGCCGATGATATGGGCATACCAACAGGGCTGGTCGCGCGGCAGATGCGCTTCGATGGCGTTCGACACTGCCAGCGCCCGCCCGATGGACAGGCCGAAGATGCGCAGCAAGGGGATCGCCTGGGCGATGATCTGGCGCAGCGGCGTGCCGACATGGCCGGGCGGTTGCCACAGCGAAATGGCGTCATCGGTGCTGGATTTCAGCGCCATGCCGCCGGTCTGATCGAGCCGGAACAGCAGATCGAACAGCCGCGGCAGGCGGAGCCGCCGTGCGTCGGCATCGGGCAGGATCCAGGAAAAGGCCGGATCATTGTGAAAGGCGTTGGCCAGCACCTGCGCCGCCATTGCCGCATCACCGGCGGCGGCGGCGATGATCTGCGTATCACGAGCCATAGTGATGCTCCCCACCATGTGCCTCTGGAACTATGGGCACTTGCGGGCAATGTCATAGCCGGTTCAAAACAGGACTGACAGGGGCGGCAAGGAACGCACGATGCAGGCAGATCTTCTGGCGGCGATGCCGGTTATGGCACGGCACCGCGGCACCTGGGCCGGCAGCTATCGGCATCTTGATGACGAAGGCGCGCTGATCGATGCGCACCAGGCCGAAATCCGTTGCGAAATGCCGGACGACGGGCCGTTTGCTTATATTCAGCACAATCATTTTACCTGGGCCGACGGCCGAGAGCAGCAATATTCGCTGCCCGGCGTGCTGAAGGATGGCAGATTGTGGTGGGATGTGCCGACCTTTTCGGGCTATGCGTGGCAAACGCTGGATGACGTCATGCTGCTCAATCTGACGCGCAAAGACGTGGACGGAGCCAATTTCATCGAAATGATCACCATCGGCGCAACCGGCGACTATCGTGCCCGCAGCTGGCATTGGTTCAAGGACGGGCAATTATACCGCCGCACGCTGTGCCATGAACGCTTGATCAGCCGGGATTGATACCGGGGCGGAATATTGGGCGATTTCGATAGGCAAGCGCCGCTTTGGCGATATGCTGGGGTTCGTGATGGCAAAGCGCATTTTTCTCGCTTTCGGGGTGCTGCTGCTGGTCGGCATCGTCGGCATTGCCGCGCTGGCGTATCGGCCGGCGATTGCCACCGTGCCGGTGCCGGCCTTTGCCCCGGCGCTGGTCGCCGAGGGTGAAATCCTCGCCGCCGGCGGTTATTGCGCCACCTGCCACACGGTGCGCGGCGGCGCGCCCTTTGCCGGTGGCCGCGCCATGAAGACGGGCTTTGGCACGCTCTATTCGACCAACATCACCCCCGATCCCGAAACCGGTATCGGTGGCTGGTCGCAAGCGGCGTTCGCGCGGGCGCTTCGTGAGGGCATTTCGCGTGATGGGTCGCAATTGTTTCCGGCGCTGCCCTTTGATCATTTTACCAAGCTGAGCGATGACGATGTCGCGGCGCTGTATGCCTATATGATGAGCCGCCCGGCGGTGAAGGCGCCGGCCAAGCCCAATGACCTGCCCTTCCCGCTCAACATCCGGGCCTTGCAGGCCGGGTGGAAACTGTTGTTCTTCAAGGCCGGCCGCTTCACCGCTGATCCCGCGCATAACGCCCAATGGAATCGCGGTGCCTATCTGACCGATGCGCTGGGTCATTGCGGCGCCTGCCACACACCGCGCAATGCCCTGGGCGCCGAACAGCCAGGCAAACCCTATGCCGGCGCCAGTATCGACGGCTGGATCGCCCCGGCGCTGACCGCAGCCAACCAGGCGCCGATCGCCTGGACCACGCCGGAACTCACCGCCTATCTGACCACCGGGGTCAGCCTGTATCATGGCACCGCCGCCGGGCCGATGTCGGCGGTGGTTCATGACGGGCTGGCGAAGCTGCCGCCGGCCGATCAGCAGGCGGTTACCCTCTATATCGAAAGCCTGGGCCAGGGCGACAGCCGCGCCGGCGCCGCTGCGCCGGTGCTGGCGAAAGCACTGGCGGTGCAACCGGGCAAGGATGCCGATGGCCGCTTGTTCACCGCCGCCTGCGGGTCGTGCCACCATGCCGGCGCCGCGCCCAATCCGCTGCGGCCGCTGATCGCCCTCAACAGCGCCGTGACGCTTGACGAACCGACCAACCTTATCCGGCTCATCCTCTATGGCATCGGCGCGAAACAGGGCGCGCCGGGTGTGGTAATGCCGGGATTGGGCGGTCTCAGCGATGCAGATGTCGCACGCCTTGCTGCCGTCATCCGCCGGACGCATAGTGCCTTGCCACCCTGGAACGACCTGGCCAAAAAGGTCGCCGCGGTGCGCGCTGACGGCCCGGGGGAGTCCTGATGACATGCTTTCGAATCAATGGCCGCGAGGTCAGCGTCGATGCCGACGACGACACGCCGCTGCTGTGGGTCATCCGCGACGACATCGGATTGACCGGCACCAAATTCGGTTGCGGCATCGGCATGTGCGGCGCCTGCACCGTCCATGTCGGCGGCCGCGCCACCCGGTCATGCAGCACGCGCCTGGCCGATGTCGAAGGCGCCGAGGTGACGACGATCGAAGGGCTTGATCCCGCCGGGCAACATCCGGTGCAAAAGGCCTGGGTGGGGCTGCAAGTGCCGCAATGCGGTTACTGTCAATCCGGCCAGATTATGCAGGCGGTGGCGCTGATCAATGATTTTCCGGCGCCCAGCGACGCCGATATCGATAACGTCATGGCCGGCAATCTGTGTCGCTGCATGACCTATGTGCGCATCCGCGCCGCCATCAAGGCTGCCGCCGCCGACATGAAGGGGGGAGCGACGCATGTTTAACCCGGACAAGTCGGCCGTCGCCGCCCCGCATCCGCTGTCGCGGCGCGGTTTTCTGGTCGCGGCGGGGGCCGGCGGGCTGGCCTTTGGCTTTGCCGGGCTGTCGCGGGCGGCTGGCGACGCTGCTCCGCCGGCCGCCACCGCACCGGGGTTCGAGCCGACGTTGTGGTTCACTGTCGGCGCCGATGGCATTGTCACCGTCAACATCATCCGCGCCGAAATGGGCCAGCATGTCGGGACCGCGCTGGCGCGCATCCTGGCTGAGGAGCTGGAGGCCGATTGGGCCAAGGTGCGCATCGTCCATGTCGATACCGACCCGAAATGGGGCGTCATGACGACGGGCGGCAGCTGGTCGGTGTGGCAGACCTGGCCGCTGTACAGCCGCGCCGGCGCGGCTGGGCGCATCGCGCTGATTGAAGGCGGCGCACGCTTGCTGGGCACGGCGCCGGCCGCCTGCACGGCGCGCGGCGGCAAGGTGATCGCCGGCGGGCGATCGATCAGTTACGGCGACATTGTCGCCCGCGGCGGCCTGACACGCAGCTTTACGCCTGCCGAGCTCGACAAATTGCCGATCAAGCCGGTCACGGAACGCCGGCTGGTCGGGAAACCGGTCGCCGCCATGGATATTCCGGACAAGACCAACGGCAGCGCAATCTATGGCATCGATGCGAAAGTGCCCGGCATGGTCCATGCCCGGCCGGTGCTGCCACCGACGCGCTATGGCGCCAAGGTGGTATCGATCGACGATGCGGCGGCCAAGGCGGTGAAGGGCTATCTGCAAAGTTTCGCGCTCGATGATCCATCGGGCAGCGTGCCGGGCTGGGTGATGGTGATCGCCACCAGCACCGCCGCTGCCATCCGCGCCGCCGATCTGGTGAAGGTGGCCTGGAGCGGCGGCGACGGTGCGACTGTTTCGGAAAAGACCATCCAGGATCGCGGACGAGCGCTGATCGCCGATCCCAAGGCCGGCGGTATCGTCGATACCGGTGGCGGTGATGTCGAGGCGGCGCTGAAGACGGCCAAGACCCGCATCACGGCCACCTATACTACCGCCAGTGTGCTGCATTTCCAGCTGGAACCGGTGAATGCCCTGGCCTTCGAAAAAGACGGCGTGTTCGAAATCCACACTGGCGCCCAGTGGCAAAGCCTGACCCTGCCAGTGCTGGCCAAGGCGCTCGGCCGACCGGAGACCAGCATCATCATGCGCACCTATCGCATCGGCGGTGGGTTCGGCCGACGGCTGAACGGTGATTACGCCGTGCCGGCGGCGCTGGCCGCCAAGGCGCTCGGCAAACCGGTGAAAATGATACTCACACGCGCCGATGATGTGCGGTTCGATTCGTTCCGTTCGCCATCGGTGCAGACGCTGCGCATTGGGCTGGACGCGCAGGGCAGGGCGGTAGCGATGGACCATGCCGCCAGCGCCGGGTGGCCGACGCAGATTCTCGCCCCCGGCTTCCTGCCCAAGGGCACCAACGGCACGCCCTATGACCCGTTCGCCATCAACGGCGCCGACCATTGGTATGCCGTCGGCACCCAGCAGGTGCGGGCGATTTCGAACGATGTGGCGAACAGCAGCTTTCGCCCCGGCTGGCTGCGCTCGGTCGGGCCGGGCTGGACCAATTGGGCGGTCGAAAGCTTCATCGATGAAGCCGCCCATGCCGTGCAGGCCGATCCGGTGGCGTTCCGGCTGGCACATCTGACCGGCGCCGGCCGCAACGCCGGCGGCGGGCTGACAGCCGTGGGTGGGGCGCTGCGCCAGGCCGCCGTTGTGCGCCGGGCTGCCGAACTCGCCGGCTGGGGCCAGAAATTGCCGGCGGGCAGCGGACTGGGCATCGCCACCAGCTTTGGCCAGGAACGCGACATGCCGACCTGGACGGCGTGCGTGGCGCAGGTGCGCGTCGCCCCGAAAACCGGCGAGGTGACCGTCGAGAAACTCACTCTGGTCGTCGATGCCGGTACCATCGTCGATCCGGATAGCGCGCGCGCTCAGGTCGAAGGCGCAGCGCTATGGGGTTTGAGCCTGGCGCTGCACGAAGGCACGACCTTCACCAATGGCCAGGTCGCCGATACCAACCTCGACAGCTATACGCCGCTGCGCATCACCGATGTGCCTGAACTGGTGATCGAATTCACCGCCAGCGACCAGCCGCCGGTGGGCCTGGGCGAACCGGCGACGACGGTCGTGGCCCCGGCAATCGCCAACGCCATCTTCGCCGCCACCGGCAAACGCCAGCGCCACCTGCCAATCCGCCCCGAGGCTGTGCTGGCAACGGTGTAACGCGAGGCCGGGTTCACCGAAATCATTTCGTCATGCTGAAACTGTTTCAGCAGCCACCGCGGGACAGGCACAAATTGCCCATGGCGCGGCAGATGCTGAGCCGGAAGGCGACAAGGCCAATCAAATCCCGATTGACCACGCCGCCTGAGTGAAAACCGCCCTAGCGGATCATGAAGTCCGCGCGGCAGCCATGGTTTACCCACAGGCTGTGGTTGTTGCGCTGGCCCCAGCCATAGCCCGGCCGGCAATTGCCGGCGATGCGGCCCTGCAACACGGCACGGCCGGGGACGGTGAAATCACAGCGGCGATAGTGATAATTCAATGATTCGCAGCGCACCGAGGCTGCGCGCATGTCGCGGCCATCGCGCCAATTGCCATCACGCCCGCCCTGCCAATTGTCGCGGCGAGGCTGGTCACGCAGGTCCTGCTCGTTCTGGCCGGGGCGGTAGCCGTCCGGGCCGGCGCGGGCGCGATCGCGGTCACGCTGGTCGCGCATCGCCTGGTCGCGCTGGTTCTCGGCGCGTTGTTCCAGCACCGCGCGGGCTTCGGCTTCCCGGCCGTTGTCGGCGTTACGGCGACTGTCTTCCAGGCGCTGGTTGTCGCTCATGCGGGCACGGTCTTCGGCGCGGCGCTGTTCATCGATGCGCTGGCTGTCGGCGGCGCGGCGCGCATCTTCGGCACGGCGCGCGGCGGCGATGCGGTCGGCCTCGCTCTGCGGTGCCCCCGTCCAGGGTTGCGGCACTGGCGGCGCCTGCGCCAGCACCGGCTGGGCCAGAATTGGGGCAGCCAGCATCGCCAGAGCAAGTGCCGTTGTCGAAAACATCTTCATGGCGGAATTCCACATCATTACCGCCCGGTCACACCGGGCTATGCCGGTGCAACCGCTGCGGCGAGCTTATGTTCCACCCGGCCGCCGCGGCGGCGGTCAGCGCGCCATGTAATCGTCCAGCGTCGCATGGAAGTGCCGGATGCGGCTTTCCTGATAGCGCGCCAGGGTGACACCGGGCTTTTTGGAGGCGCGCAGGCCCTTTTGAATGCGCATCAGATTGTCGGTATCCTGATCGACGATCATCGCTGCCGACCCTAGTTCCGGCGCGTCGGACCAGGGTTGATCGGGGCCGAGCATCGTCATCGTGGCCGGCGGCGGATGGCTGCCATCGGGCGCCTTGGAAAACAGGAACATGATCTCCATCAGGCTGGTTTCCGGGTCATCGCCATTGGGGCGGAAGCGATAGGTGATCGGCAGCGCCTGGCCGCCCCACGGCACCATGTTGGGGAACAGCATATATTCGATCAGATCGAGCGATTCGGTATCCGACAGCCCGCTCATGTCGCGGCCGATGGAGCGCGAAATCTTCTGTCGCGCCCGCTCCGCCAGCTTGCCGCGCGCCGTCTCGTGCGCGCCGACCTCGATCGGCTTGCCTGCAAAGAACGGCACATCGCGGCGCATTTCGGCGATGACGCGTTCGGGCGGGATGCCCTTCAGCGCCGGGCTGGGCACGCCCTGCACGCTGATCATCCGGCTGACATGGCGCACGCCGGGCCAGACATCATATTGCGTGTTGGTATCGCCATAATAGCCCAGCACCTGGGGGTGGGCGAAGGCGACATGATAGGCCTCGACAAACGCCTCCATCGCCAGCTTCCAGTTGCACGGCATGATCTTGGCGACATGCGCCGCAACATAGCGATCCTCCAGATTGAAGGCGGCGAAATGTTCGGGCAGGTTTTCGAGATAGGATTCCAGCGGCTCGGCATCTGCCGCCATGTTGATGAAGACAAAGCCGCCCCAGGTGCCGACCTGCGCTTCGGGCAAGGACATTTTCGCCTTGTCGACATGCGGAAAATCCCATTGGCCGGGAATGATGGTCAGCTTGCCGTCAAGGTTCCAGGTGAAGCCATGAAAGGGGCAGCGCAACTGCTTCACACAGCCGCCTTCGGTGCGCAGCATGGTGCCGCGGTGCAGGCAGCTATTGTGATAGGCGCGGATCTTGTCGGGCCCGGTGCGCACCACGATCAGCGAGTCATGGACGATATTGTAAACGACATGGTCGCCAATATTGGGGATATGCTCCAGCCGGCAGGCCAATTGCCAGGTGTTGCGCCAGACTTTCTCGATTTCGCGATCGTGCCAGGCCTTTGAAAAATAGCGCTCGATGGGCACATCGGCATCGCTTTGGCCCTGCGCCGGGGATTCGACGCGCATGATGGCGGGGGCGGGGTTGATGTCAGTATCAAACACGTCCTGCACCGATGGGCCGGGCCGGCGGGCGATGATGTCCATGGCGATATCCCCAATATTGTTACTTGGCTGTCACTTTTGCTCTTTTGCCAACAGACTGCCTTCTGTGTAGCGGCATGGCAATGCTCAACGCCCGCCATCTGATGACCCTGTCGCTCGATGTCGGCTTTGCTGCGATGCTGACGATCGGCAAGACCCCGGCGGGCTTGCGCCGCATCGCACCGGTCAATGGCGGCAGCTTTCGCGGCACACGGCTGAACGGCCTTGTCCGCCCTGGCGGCGCCGACTGGGTGGTCAACCGCGGCGACGGCGTCATGGTCATCGATGTGCGGCTGGTGCTGGAAGCCGATGACGCGGCGCTGATCTACCTGACCTATCAGGGCCGCTTCCTCGCCGCGCCCGAGGTGATGGCGCGCTTCAACAAGGGCGCGCTGCTCGATCGGGCGGATTATTCGCTGGCGATCACCGCGCGCTTCGAATGCGGCGCCGAGCAACACGCGTGGCTGAACAATGTCATCGCCGTCGGGACGGGCGAACAGACGGCGACAGGGCCGATCTATGCCATCTATGAGGTCGGGTAGTTCAATTCCCGCCCAGTTGACGCTTCGCGTCGCCCAAAGGCGGCGGGGAGCGAGTTGTTATTCTGACCGTTTCAACAGCGCGATCAGGTCCGTCTTCCAGAATTTCGCCCATGTATGCGTGCCATGGCCGTGGGTATCGGCGCTTTCCGGCACCAGCACGAATTTCGCGTTCGGCATCTTCGTCACTTCGCGCTGCGGCAGGCCCAGGCCCGGCGGGTTGATGAAATCATCACCGCTGTTGACCCAGGTGACCGGCACCTTGATCCGCCCGAGCAAAGGCGACGGGTTATAGCGGCGCGAGGCATCAAGGCGGTAGATCGCATCATTGGCATCGGTTTCGGCAATGCTGCGTTCGACCATCCCCTTCAGCGCCGCTTCGGCCGCTGCCCGTGTCGGGTAATCCGCCTGCAACCGCACCGGCGCCGTGCCGGCAATGACGGTCAGCGCCGCGGCGGTGCGCAGGCCGAGCACTGGCTCGCTGACATAGTTGCCGCCCATCCAGGCCGGATCGGCCTTGATCGCGTCGATGCTCATCTGTCGCCACATGCGGTTGCGGCCGGCAAGTTCGACCGTCTGGCACGCCGTCGGCATGATGGCCCGCGCCGCCTCGGGATAGGTCGTGCCCCAGACGAAATCCATCATGCAGCCCATCGACGTGCCCATCAGCAGGCGCAACCGGGTGATATGGAAATGCTCGGTCAGCAGCCGGTGCTGGGCTTCGACCATGTCCTGATAATCATAGGCCGGGAATTTCATCTTCAGGCCGTCGCTCGGCTTCGATGATCCGCCATGGCCGATGGCATCGGGCAGGATGATGAAGAATTTCGTGATGTCGAGCGGTTGCCCCGGCCCGTAAAGTTCATCGGCGAACTGCGGCCGCAGGAATTGCGCCCCCGTGCCGCCGGTACCGTGCAGCACCATGACGGCATTGACGATCTGGCCGGCGGCATCGCGTTTCGGCGTGCCCAGCGTCAGATAATGTTGGTTCACCACCGGCAGGGTTTCGCCGGTGCCGAAGCGAAAATCGCTGATGCTGAAATCACCTTGCATCACCGGCCAGGTCTTGGGCGTCTGCGCTGCAGCCGGCGCGGCGGCGAACAACAGGGCAAGGGCGAGGGTGCGAGCAAACATTGTCATAAAGGCTTGCTAAGCCCTTGCCTGCCGCCGTCAATATCAGTGTCTTGCGTGACCAATACGCTTCGTGGCATGACGGCGATATCCTTGGGGAGCAAAACCATGATGCTTTTGAAGACCGCCCTGCTGGCCTCGGCCATCACCTCCGCCGCCACCGCACAAGTCGCCGCCACTGATCTCGCCAAGCCGCCCGCCACCGCGCGGCATTTCATCATCGAATCGACCGGCGGCAAGCATGGCGACAGCTGGATCTGGACAGCGCCCGATGGCAGCATCATGGGCCGCGAAAGCATGAATTTGCGCGGCCAGGTCTGGGAAACCGAATCGACAGACCGCCACGGCGCCGATGGCATGCCGGCATCAGTTAGCGTCCGCGGTTTCAGCCCGCAGGGCGATGCGACCGAAAGTTTTGCCGTGACGGATGGCAAGGCGGTGTGGAAAAGCCAGATCGACAGCGGCAGCGCCGCTTACACTGCCCCGGCATTCTATTCGACGATCGGCGGCCCGACGGCGCTCAACGCCGCGCTGCTCGAAGCCATCCTCGCCAGCCCCGGCAAATCGATCGCCCTGCTGCCCGGCGGCCGCGCCACCGCCAAGCCGCTGACGACATTGGACGTCGGCCAAGGCGCGCTGAAACAGACCGTTACCGCCTGGGCGATCAGCGGCCTTGGCACCACGCCGGTGCCGATCTGGGCCGACAGCAAGGGCAAATTCTTCGCCGTGGCCTTCGGCATCGGCTGGCTGCCCGAAGGCTATGAAAAGGAACTGGCGCGGCTGGAGGAAGCCCAAACCAAGGCGATGGCGGCGCAGGCCCCGGCGCTGGTCAAGACGCTGCTGAAAACTCCCGCCGGCCCCGTTGCCTTCACCCATGTTCGACTGTTCGATGCCGATGCCGGCGTCTTCCGCCCCGACCAGACGGTGGTTGTTGACAAGGGCCTGATCACCCGCGTCGGCCCCGCCGCCAAGATCGTCGTGGGCAAGGCGGTGATCATCGATGGCAAGGGCAAGACTTTGGTTCCCGGCATGTGGGATTGCCACATGCATGTCGGTGATGATTTCACCGGGCCGCAGGAATTGTCGATGGGCATCACATCGGTGCGTGACCCCGGCAACAACGACCCGCTGACCATCGAACGCGCCAAGCGCCGCGCCGCCGGGCAATTGCTGTTCCCCACTGTCTATGCCTCGTCACTGATCGACGGCAAGGGGCCGAACACCGCCCAGGTCGCCAATGTCGTCACCAGCGAGGCCGAGGCGATTGCCGCTGTGGACAAGGCCAAGGCCGGCGGCTTCATCGGGGTCAAATTCTACGGCACCTTCAATCCGGCCTGGCTCAAGCCAGCGATCACCGAGGCGCACAGGCTGGGCCTGCACGTCCATGGCCATATTCCGCAGGGGATCCGCCCCATGGACGCGATCAATGCCGGCTATGACGAGATCACCCATATCAACTGGATCATCATGCAGGCGATGCCCGACAGCGTGATTGCCGCATCAAACGGCATCATGCGCTTCGAAGGGCCGGGGCGGTATGCCAAGGATGTCAACCTCGATGCCGAACCGATGAAATCGATGATTGCCACGATGGCGGCGAAGAAGATCGCCAATGATCCCACGCTGGTCACTTTCGAAGGCCTGTATGTCCCCGACAATGGCGATCTGTCGCCGGCCTATGCGCCCTTTGCCGGCACCATGCCGCCGGCGACCGAGCGCGGCTTTCGTTCGGGCGGCTTTGCCGTCCCCAAGGACCTGACCCGCGCCGATTACCGCGCCAGCTTCGCCAAGATGCAGCAACTGGTCGTCAAGATGTACCGCGCCGGCGTGCCGATCGTCGCCGGCACGGATGGCAGCGGCATCGAGATCATCCGCGAGCTGGAACTGTATGTCGAAGGCGGCCTGACCCCGGCCGAGGCGCTGACAACGGCGACGATCAACCCGGCAAAACTGGTGGGCCAGGCGGCGAAAACCGGGTCGATCAAGGTCGGCAAGGTCGCCGACATGGTGCTGGTTGATGGCGACCCGTCGGTACGCATCGGCGATCTGCGGCAAACACGCACGGTGATGCTGGGCGGCAAATTGCTCGATGCCGATGCGCTGCGCACGGCGGCAGGTTTTTCGGGGCGGCCGAAGTCCTAACTCCTTCCCCCTTGCGGGGAGGGAATTGTTGAGCATGCGGCCTTCCCCGTGCTAGCGGCGGTGCAACGCAACACGAAAGCCCCGCATGTCCGTCAACGACGACACAGTCAGAAAGATCGCGCGCCTCGCCCGCATCGGCATCGTCGAGACGCAGGTGCCGGCGCTTGCCGGCGAATTGAGCACCATCCTCGGCTGGATCGAACAATTGGGCGAGGTGGACACCACAGGCGTCGCCCCGATGACGGCGGTGATCCCCAACCATCTCGCGTGGCGCGCCGATGTGGTGAACGATGGCGATATCCAGGCGAAAGTTCTGGCCAATGCCCCTGATGCGACCAGCGGCTTTTTCGCTGTGCCGAAGGTGATCGAATGATGGCCGCAGGACAGCATTCGATCATCCCGGACTTGATCCGGGATCCAGAATCAAGGGTTTCATAGTGACGGCTCTCACCGATCTGACCATCGCCGGCATGAAGGCCGGGCTGGCGGCCCGCGACTTTTCCGCCGCCGAACTCACCGCCGCGCATCTGGCGGCGATGGAAGGCGCACGCGGGCTGAACGCCTTCATCGTCGAAACCCCGGACATCGCCACGGCCCAGGCCGCCGCCGCCGATGCGGCGCTGGCCAAGGGTGAGGCAAAGCCGCTCGCCGGCATCCCGCTCGGTATCAAGGATCTGTTCTGCACCAAAGGCGTGCAGACGACGGCGGGATCGAAGATCCTGCAGGGCTTCATCCCGCAGTATGAATCGACCGTCAGCGGCAAATTGCTCGCCGACGGCGCGGTCATGCTCGGCAAGCTCAACATGGACGAATTCGCCATGGGCTCGTCGAATGAGACCAGCGCCTATGGCAAGGTGATTTCGCCCTGGAAGGCCCGAGATTCAGATGGTCTTCATTCCAACCGCGAACTGGTCCCCGGCGGCTCCTCCGGCGGCTCGGCCGCGGCAGTGGCGGCGCGTATTGCCGCCGGCGCCACCGGCACTGACACCGGCGGTTCGATCCGCCAGCCGGCGGCCTTCGTCGGCATCAGCGGCATCAAGCCGACCTATGGCCGCTGTTCGCGC
The DNA here is from genome assembly GCA_025360285.1 of Sphingomonadales bacterium. Classification (GTDB taxonomy): domain Bacteria; phylum Pseudomonadota; class Alphaproteobacteria; order Sphingomonadales; family Sphingomonadaceae; genus Sandarakinorhabdus. The sequence goes on along the minus strand of JANYCM010000034.1, from coordinate 2,276 downwards.
TGGGGGGTCGTCGCCTTTGCCTCGTCGCTCGATCAGGCCGGGCCGATGGCGCGGACTGTCGATGATTGCGCGCTGCTGCTGACCAGCATGTGTGGCTATGACGCCAAGGATTCGACCAGCCTCAACGTCCCCGTCCCGGATTTTGCCGCGTTGCTGACCGGCGACCTGCGCGGCAAGCGCGTCGGGGTGCCGAAGGAATATCGCCTCGATGGCATGGATGCGACGATCGCGCGGCTGTGGGACCAGGGCCTCGAATGGCTGAAGGCCGCCGGCGCCACCATCGTCGATGTCTCGCTGCCGCACACCAGATATGCGCTGCCGGTCTATTACATCATCGCCCCTGCCGAAGCGTCGTCGAACCTCGCCCGCTATGATGGCGTGCGCTACGGGCTGCGCGTCACCCCGCCCGGGGGCAATCTGGCCGATATGTACAGCGCTACCCGCGCCGCCGGCTTTGGCGCCGAGGTCAAGCGCCGCATCATGATCGGCACCTATGTCCTGTCGGCCGGCTTTTACGACGCCTATTACACCCAGGCGCAAAAGGTCCGCACACTGATCGCCCAGGATTTTGAACGCGCCTGGGAAAGCTGCGACCTGCTGCTGACCCCCACCGCACCCAGCGCCGCCTTTGCCTTTGGCGACAAGGCTGATCCGCTGGCAATGTATTTGAACGATGTCTTCACTGTACCGGCGTCGCTCGCCGGCCTGCCAGCGATGTCGGTGCCCGCCGGGCTGTCACCGGACGGCCTGCCCTTGGGCTTGCAGATCATCGGCAAACCGCTCGATGAAGCCAGCGTGCTGAACGCCGGGCTGGCCATCGAGCGAGCAGCTGGGTTTACGGCCCGGCCTTGACCGGAACAGGGCAAAGTATTACTTTTCAAAAGTAATACTTTTGGAGGCAGCCGTGGCGACGATGATGACCGTAAAGGGCCAGGTGACGGTGCCGAAGCCCATCCGCGACGAGCTGGGCCTAAGGCCCGGCAAGCCGGTGATGTTTGTCAAAAACGCCGCCGGTGAAGTCACGATAATGGCCGCGCCTGGCGATGACGAACGCCGGCGCCGCGAGGCCGATGCCCGCCAGCAGGCGTTTCGCGCCTGGGTGGCCGAAGTTGAGGCCGATCCCATCGATCTAGGCATGACGACAGACGACTTCATGGCCGACTTGCGTGAGCCATTGCCGCTTTGACCTTCCTTGATACCAGCGCCGCCATCGACCTGTTGATTGCCGAAAGCCACTGGCACGGCTGGGCCCGGCAGGTGGTGGACAGCGCGGCCCGGAACGGCCGGTTGGCGATCAATCACATCGTCCTGGCTGAACTGCTGGCCAGCCCCAATCCGCAGCGCATCCGCCAGCGCCTCGCCGGCTCCCCCCTGCACATCGACCCGCTCGACGATGAGATCGCCGCCCGGGCCGGCGCTGCCCAGCGCCTGTATCGCAGCCGCGGCGGGCCGCGCGTGGCGATGATTGCCGATTTCCTGATCGGTGCCCATGCCGCCGCGCGCGGCGTGCCGCTGATCACGCGTGACCGGCAGCGATTTGCCAGCTATTTCCCCGAACTCGTGCTGATCGCACCCGAGGACCAACTATGAATGCCCACACCCCCTGGACGGTAAAAGGCGCCACCGGCGATTGGGAAATCGTTGTCGGACTGGAAGTCCATGCCCAGGTCACCGCCAATTCGAAACTGTTTTCCGGCGCCGCCACGGCGTTCGGCGCTGAACCCAATTCGCAGGTCAGCCTGGTTGATGCGGCGATGCCCGGCATGTTGCCGGTGCTGAACGGCGAATGCGTGCGCCAGGCGGTGCGGACGGGCCTGGCGCTGGGCGCGCAGATCAACAAATGGTCGCGGTTTGATCGCAAGAATTATTTCTATGCCGATCTGCCGCAGGGCTACCAGATCAGCCAGCTCTACCACCCGATCGTCGGGGAGGGCGAACTCGCCATCGAAACCGAGGACGGCGCGAAAAGCGTTGTCGGCATCGAACGCATCCATCTCGAACAGGACGCCGGCAAGTCGGTGCATGATCTGCACCCGACAATGTCCTATGTCGATCTCAACCGTTCCGGCTGCGCGCTGATGGAGATTGTCTCGAAGCCCGACATCCGCAGCCCCGCCGAGGCCGGGGCTTACGTGGCGGCGCTGCGCCAGTTGCTGCGCTATGTCGGCAGTTGCGATGGCAATATGGACGAAGGATCGATGCGCGCCGACGTCAACGTTTCAGTGCGCAAGGCCGGCGCGCCCTTTGGCACGCGGACGGAAACCAAGAACGTCAAC
>JANYCM010000384.1 GCA_025360285.1 Sphingomonadales bacterium | reverse complement strand
TCGGCCGTCTTCACCAGCCGGCGCAGTATATCCTGGCCGGCCGGGGTTTTCAGATCGAGGGTCAGCGAGCGCTTGTTGAGGTTGAAGGTCTGGTAGAACAGGCTGTCATCATCCCCCAGGAAATACGGCCCGGTGGCACGGCTGCTGTCACCGCCCCTGGGTGGTTCGATCTTGATGACCTCCGCACCCAATTGCGCCAGGAACATCGTGCCATACGGCCCGGCACCATATTGTTCGAGGCTGAGGATTCGCGTGCCAGTGAGGGGCAAGTGCATCAGCTGGGGTTCCGCTTCACCCATTGCTTCGAAATGATCATCCGCTGCATTTCGTTGGTACCTTCGCCGATGCACATCAGCATCGAATCGCGGTAAAATCGTTCGATCTCATACTCCTTGGAATAGCTGTAGCCGCCGAAGATGCGCATGGCTTCCTGGCTGTTGGCCACCGCTGCCTCGCTGCAGAAATATTTGGCCATGCCGGCTTCCATGTCGCAGCGTTCGCCGCGGTCATAGGCTTCGGCGGCGTCGATCATCAGCAACCTTGCAGCGCGAGCGCGGGTGACCATTTCGCCCAGCTTCAACTGGATCGCCTGATGCTCGGCAATCGGCTTGCCCATCGTCCGGCGCTGTTGGGCATAATCCGTCGCCAGCCGCAGCGCGCCTTCGGCCAGGCCGACGCCACGCGCCGCAACATTGATACGGCCCAGCTCCAGGCCCCCCGTTGCCTGGAAAAAGCCCTGGCCCTCGATGCCGCCGATCAATTGGTCGGCGGGTATGCGGCAATCTTCAAAGATCAGCTCACCCGAATCAATGGCATTATACCCCAGTTTCTTGATCTTCTTGCCGGTCTTGAACCCCGGCAACCCCTTGTCGGCGATGAACAGGCTCATCCCCTTGTAGCGCGGATCAGCTTGAGGGTCGGTCTTCACGAGCAGGGCAAAGGCATGGCCCTTCAGGCCGTTGGAAATCCAGGTCTTGGTGCCATTGACGATATAATCATCTCCATCGGAATCAGCGACTCTGCGCGCCGTCATCCGCACCGCCTGCAAATCGGTGCCGGCATCGGGTTCGGTCAGCGCCAGGCCGCCGCGGATTTCGCCGCGCGCCATTTTCGGCAGCCACCGGGCCTTTTGGGCTGGCGTTCCAAATTTTTCGATCGCCAGCGCCATGATGAGATGGCTGTTGAAAATCCCGGTCGGTGCCATCCAGTAACTGCTGATCCGCGCCACGATGCGGGCATAGGTCGTGGCGGGCAGGCCCAGGCCACCATATTCTTCGCCGATCGTTGCGCCGAACAGGCCCAGTTCGATCATCTGGGCGACAATTTTTTCCGGCCAGATGTCACCATGATCATGTTCCATAATGACGGAGCGCATCTCGCGATCGATCCATTTATCAATCGAATCGAGCAATTGTGCCTCGAAATCCGGGTCGATCCGCCTTGTCTGTTGATAGGCTGTGGCCATCACCTGTCCTTATTCGTCGCCGGGGCCATAGCCCTGTTTCCAGATCAGCATGGTGCGCAGAAAGTCGCAGACCACCACGCCGTCCTGGTTGCGCCCCACCGTCTTCACCGTCACCAGCCCCTGTTCGGGCCGTGATTTGGACTCGCGCTTTTCGATGACTTCGGTTTCGGCATACAGCGTATCGCCGGCAAACACCGGCGCCGTCATGCGGATTTCCTTCCAGCCCAGATTGGCGACGGCCTTCTGGCTGACGTCCGACACGCTCATGCCGACAAGGATCGCCACGGTCAGCGGCGAATTGACCAGCGGCTTTCCGAATTCGGTTTTCGCTGCATACACATGGTCGAAGTGCGACGGATGGGTGTTCATCGTCAGCAGCGTGAACCAGATATTGTCATTCTCGGTGATCGTCCGGCCGGGGCGATGTTCATAGACATCACCGACGATGAATTCCTCGAAATACCGTCCATAGGTCTCGCGATAGCGCTGCGGACCTACTTCAATGACTCCCCGGCGCACCTGCATCTCCCTCTTGACGGCGCCTAATTTGTCCGGACAAATCGCCAAGTCAACCAAAAGGGACATGTCATGCCAAAGCCGCTGTTGATCGCCGGCCTTTCCCTCGCCTTCCTGGCGGCCGCAAGCGCCCCAGGGGCCGCTAATGCCGCGCCAAAACGAATCGCACCTCTCGATCTCGCCAAGCCCGCCGACGCCATCACCGCCTTCCGCAAGGTGCAGTGCTCGACGAAGGATGGCGAAGCCGTGGTCTATCACTGGGTCGGCGAAGTCTGGTCGCGCGTCGAAGGGGAACCCGACCGGCATGTTTTCGATCTGCAGGGCATGAATATCCGCCAATGCGTCACCGTGACCGATCCGGTGCGCGGGGTCGGCTTCCGCCAGGTCAGCCGCGAACTGATGTTTTATACCGATCCGAAAACCGGCGCGATCCTGCGGCAATGGGCCAACCCTTGGACGGGCAAGACCGTCGATGTCGTGCATGTCGCCAATGATCCGGTCAACATGCGCGGGGCGCAATTCCCCATTGAAAAGGATGGCAAGCCCTTCACCCTGTCGGCGCGCATCCAGAATGGCCGGGTATTCATGCCCGCGGTGATCCCGCTTTGGTACACGAATCCGCTGGGCGGCGATTACCAGGCGTTCACCGGCAACCAATACCATTCGACGGAGATTTTCGATTTCGTGGCGGAAGCAGCCGATCTGCTCGATGCCAGCAAGCCTCGCGCCAACCCGTCGATCGCCTGGGTGCGCATGTCGCCCTGGCTGCCCTGGATGGAAATGACGGGGCGCGGCGGCGTCCTCGTCTTCAATGCCACCGGCCAGACCCTGCCCGATGGTATTGCCGGCCTGCCCAAGGTCATCACCGATGAAATCACCGCCAGCTATCCGGCCTGGACCAGCCCGCCGCCCGCCGATGATGCCCGGCCCAACGAGACAAGCTGGACCTATTTCAAGAAGATCGCCGACGCAAAAAGGGCTGCGGCCAAGCCGGCCACGCCGAAATGATCGCGCTGCTGGCGCTGGCTGTTGCGGCGGCGGCGCCGGCCTGGGCGCCCGGCATCTATACAAATGAGGAGCAGGTGTATTTCGCCGGCCAGGCGCACCAGCCGGTGCCGCCGTGGATCGGCATCAAGGTCGCGGCCGACGGCAGCGCCCGGCGCATCGATGCCTTTGGTGAACCCGTCGCCGGGCCGCTGCCCGACACACCGGTTGCCACTGCCGATGGCTATGCCGCGACCAGCGATGGCCAGGCCATCCGCCTGCAAAAGGCCCGCGCCTTCAAATGCTGGGCCTCGATCCCGCGGCGGGCCCGCAAGGCCGATGGCCGCGAGGATTGGTGGTTCCAGGCCGGGCTGATGCTGCACGATCGCGGGGGCCGCGTGGTAGCGGCGACCGATGATCCGGTGCCGCAGCGCTTCACCCTGCGGCTGCGCAATGTCGTCTGGCCGACGGGCAGCAACGCCCCCAGTCTGGTGCTTTATATCCATACCGACGACGCCGACCATGCCATCGCCTATGCCTGGGCGGATCCGGCGGCGGTGCGTATCGGCCTCAACCTGCGGCAGGTTCAGGCGAGTTGTTCGCTGGTTACCTGACCCACAGGTGATTTGATCGGGTGACGCGCGCCCCTTTGCGGCGCTATGGCAGACGGCGATGGATCTTTA
>JANYCM010000338.1 GCA_025360285.1 Sphingomonadales bacterium | reverse complement strand
CCATTACAAGCCGGTCGGGCAGGGCGACGACGTGCCGACTGCGCCGGTGAGTGTCGCGGTGGCGCTGGCAGAGCGAATCGACACTTTGGCAGTGTTTTTCTACCGAGACCTGAAGCCAACAGGGTCCGGCGATCCTTTTGCGCTGAGGCGGGCAGCATTGTCGTTATTGGGACTTGTCACGGCCAATGGGCTGCGTTTTTCCTTGGCTGCCGCGTTTCTCAAGTCGATCGCAGAGTTAGAAGGCCTAGCGCGCGCCCGAAACTTGACAGCCGACATCAACATCGTGGGTAGCACGTCGCAGCCTGGCTCAGCATGGGTTGGAAACTCTGCGCGTTTAGAAATTTTGCGCGGGCTGCTGGGCCAAGAATCCTTCGAAGAACATATGCTCCATCTGCAGGAAAAGGCAGACAGCGCTGTTCAATTGTTGATGGCATTCCTCGCGGACCGACTCAAAATCCAGCAACGTGAAGCGGGCGTTCGCCACGATCTCATAGACGCGGTTTTTGCGCTCGGTGGCGAAACCGATGTTGTCCGCCTTCTCGCACGGGTAAGCGCGCTTCAATCCGTGCTCGCCACAGAAGACGGCACCAACCTGCTCGCCGGCGTAAAGCGCGCGGCGAATATCCTGCGCATCGAGGAAGCCAAGGGCGAAACCTTCGCCCCGCAGTCCGACGCCGCGCTGTTCGCCGAACCCGCCGAATCCGCCCTTGCCGACGCGCTCGACACCGCCGTCCCGACCATTGCCGCCGCCGTCGAGCGCGAGGATTTCACCGCAGCCATGGCCGCGCTCGCCAGCCTTCGCCCATCAATCGATGCGTTTTTCAATTCCGTAATCGTCAACGCGCCGGAGCCGGTAATCCGCGCCAATCGATTGGGCCTGTTGGCGCGATTGCGCGATGCGGCGAACAGCGTGGCGGATTTTTCGAAGGTCGAAGGGTGAGGGTCGGCAAGGGCATAAATCCCCCTCTCCCGCTTGCGGGAGAGGCGAGAGACGGCCACTTGGCCGGCCCGGGTGAGGGTGTTCTCTTGTTTCGACGCGCGGGTACACCCTCACCCGGCGCACTGGCGTGCATCTCGCCTCTCCCGCCAGCGGGAGAGGGAAACAGGAGTCTGAGATGACCAAATCGGTTTTTCGTTTCGGTGGTGGTTCGGCCGATGGCGATGCGTCGCAGCGCAATCTTCTGGGCGGCAAGGGCGCCAATCTGGCTGAAATGGCCGGCATCGGGCTTCCTGTTCCCCCCGGCCTTACCATCGCCACCTCGGTGTGCGCCGCTTTCTACGATGCCGGCGGCAAGCTGCCCGATGATGTGAAGGCGCAAACCCTCGCGGCGCTCGCCCATGTCGAGAGTATTGCCGGCAAGACATTCGGCGATGCGGGTGACCCGCTGCTCGTCTCGGTGCGCTCGGGTGCTCGCGTCTCGATGCCGGGGATGATGGATACCGTCCTCAACCTGGGGCTGAATGACACCACTGTCCAGGGCCTCGCCGCCGCGTCGGGCAATGCGCGCTTTGCCTGGGACAGCTATCGCCGCTTCATCCAGATGTATGGCGATGTCGTCCTTGGCCTTGACCATTATCTGTTCGAGGACGCGCTGGAGCTGTTGAAGGAAGACCGCGGCGTCAACCTTGATACCGCATTGTCGGCCGAAGATTTGCAGGGGCTGGTGGCGCGTTACAAGGTCATCGTCGCGCAGAATTGGGGCGATGATTTCCCGCAGGATCCGCATGAGCAATTATGGGGCGCCATCGGTGCGGTGTTCGGTTCCTGGCGGTCTGACCGCGCCCGCACCTATCGCCGGTTGAACGACATTCCGGAAAGCTGGGGCACCGCCGTGACCGTGCAGGCGATGGTGTTCGGCAACCGCGGCGATACCTCGGCAACCGGCGTGGCCTTCACCCGTGACCCGGCGACCGGCGAGCGCGTTACCTATGGCGAATTCCTGATCAATGCCCAGGGCGAGGATGTCGTCGCCGGCATCCGCACGCCGCAATATCTGACGAAAGCCGCCCGCGAGCGTGCCGGGGCCAAGCCGGCATCGATGGAAGAAGCCATGCCGGTGGTGTTCAGCGAGTTGGCGACGGTGTTTGCCCTGCTCGAAACCCATTACCGCGACATGCAGGATATTGAATTCACGGTGGAAGACGGCCGGCTGTGGATGCTGCAAACCCGTGCCGGCAAGCGCACGGCGAAGGCGGCGTTGAAGATCGCTGTCGATATGGCCGGTGAAGGGCTGATCACCGAGGCCGAGGCAGTGCTGCGCGTCGAAGCCGGCGCGCTTGACCAGTTGCTGCACCCGACGCTGGACCCCAAGGCGCCGCGCGATGTGATCACCCGCGGTCTGCCGGCGTCACCGGGGGCGGCCTCGGGCGCCGTGGTGTTCGACAGCGATGTGGCGGAGGCCCGCGCCAAGCTGGGCGAGGCGGTCATCCTGGTGCGCACCGAAACATCGCCGGAGGATATTCACGGCATGCACGCCGCCAAGGGCATTTTGACGGCGCGCGGCGGCATGACCAGCCATGCGGCGGTGGTGGCGCGCGGCATGGGGCGGCCGTGCGTATCAGGCGCCGGCGGCATCAGCATCGATCTGCACGGCCGGATGATGCAGGTGAGCGGGCGGACGATCCATGAGGGCGACCGCATCACCCTGGACGGCGCCACCGGCGAGGTGATGCTGGGCGAGGTGGCGACCGTGGAGCCCGAACTCGCCGGCGATTTCGGCCAGTTGATGGCCTGGGCCGACCAGCATCGCCGGCTGAAAGTGCGCACCAATGCCGAAACCCCGGCCGATTGCCGCACGGCGCGTGGCTTTGGCGCCGAAGGCATCGGGCTGTGCCGGACGGAACATATGTTCTTTGAACCGAGCCGCATCACGAGTGTGCGCCGCATGATCCTGGCCGAAGACGGCGCCGGCCGCGCCGCGGCGCTGGCCGAACTGCTGCCCGAACAGCGCGCTGATTTCGAAGGCATTTTCCGGGTTATGGCCGGCCTGCCGGTGACCATCCGCCTGCTCGATCCGCCGCTGCATGAATTCCTGCCGCATGATGATGAAGGCTATGCCGATGTTGCAGCGGCGACGGGGCTGAGTCTCGCGATGGTGCGGCGGCGCATTGCCGAATTGCATGAATTCAATCCGATGCTCGGCCACAGGGGTTGCCGCCTGGGCATCACCTATCCCGAAATTTACGCCATGCAGGCGCGCGCCATCTTTGAAGCGGCGGTGGCGGTGGCCAAGGACACCGGCGAGGCGGTGGTGCCCGAAGTGATGATCCCGCTGGTGGCGACGGCGCGCGAATTGGAGATTACCAAGGCGCTGGTTGATGCCGAAGCGCAGGCGGTATTCGCCGAAACGGGCCGGACGCTGGACTATCTGGTCGGCACGATGATCGAACTGCCGCGTGCCGCGCTGCGCGCCGGGGACATTGCGGCGCACGCCGAATTCTTCAGTTTCGGCACCAATGACCTGACGCAGACGGCGCTGGGCATCAGCCGCGATGATGCGGCGCGCTTCCTGGGTGTGTATGTGGAGCAGGGCATTTACCCGCGCGATCCGTTCGTGGGAATTGACGAGGAAGGCGTCGGCGAACTGGTGCAGATCGCCGCCGACCGCGGCCGGGCGGCGCGGCCGGGCCTGAAGCTGGGCATCTGCGGCGAACATGGCGGCGACCCGGCGAGCATCGCCTTTTGCGAGCGGCTGGCGCTGGATTATGTGTCCTGCTCGCCGTACCGGGTGCCGATTGCGCGCCTGGCGGCCGCGCAGGCGGCGTTGCGGGCGAAGGGATGACTATGGTTGCAGCAGGCGCCGGGCGGCGGTTGTGAACCAGTCAGGAGTCAACTCGGGATCTACAAAAGTGCTGAGTCGGCCGCCGTTCCAATATGCAAGCAAGCGAAAGCCGAAGAGCCAATCACTGTTGTCAAAAATACGGGCGACATGGCTGACTTCGATCGCATCGGCCAGTTGTGCCAGCGAGTCCCTGTAGCGCGAAACAATCTTGTCGGGCGGCACATCATGGCCGCCATCGGCGACGCGATTCCTGACTTGGTCAAGGTTGATCAATGGATTGTCGAGCGCCACGTAAATCAATGTGACGGTATAGCCCGCCGCCCGCGCCCGGCGCAGATGGTCGATATGCGAAGGATGCGACATGACGGTTTCGAAACTATAGTCGCGCCTGCTGGCCAGCGCAGCCTCACGGGCCTCCTGAACCTGCCGCTGGGCTTCGCGCACGCGGATCGCCTCATCGCCCGGCAGGTCGCGCGCTATTTCGTCGGCGTTCAACCACAGCCCAAAATCGCCGCCCAGTTCTTCGAGCTTGCGTTTGAGCGAGGACTTGCCTGAGCCGTTCGGCCCGGCAAACATGGTTACCGTCGGCACGGTTGCAGCGTATCTGAAATCAGCGGTTGGTCAGGGCCAGAGCAGCGGCTTCAGTCGCAAGACCAACGTTGGGCAAGGGATCGCTGCCGCCGGTCAAATCGGGGTCGATTTCGATCGAAATAATATTACCCGAAGCATCCTGCTGATCGCGATAGAGGCGGCCATTGCGGCTGCTCAGCACTGCGCGGCCGGCCGCAAGATGGCGTTCGGCTTCGGCAGCCGCCGCGTCCGCCAGTGCCGGCAGGTTCGCATCCAGAATATCAATGATGGACATTGATTTTGCAGCTCTGGCGATCCCATTGAAACCCATAGGATCCAATCGTTGGCCGCACGAACGAAGCGTTAAACCCACGCAAATCCCATGACCCCCAAAAATTAGGCTATTGGGCTGGACGTCGTCAAGTTTCGCGAAGTGGCGCGAGGCTCTAGCGCCGCCAGATCCACCAGCCCGTCAGCAGCCCCAGGCCAAAGCCCGCCAGCATCCAGGCCCAGATTTCGCCGAACAGCCAGATCATTTGGGGTCATCCTCCCACACCACGCCGGCGATGCCGGGGCGGGCGGAAAGGTCGGTGCTGATCTCGGCGCGGGTGGCGGGGGTGGCGGTGCCGGCGAGGCGGGCGGTGCGGTATGTCCAGCCGTCCGCGGTCTGCCAGCCGGCGCGGCCGTCGCTGACGCCGTGCGCCGCCAGCACCTGCGCCGCCGTCGTGCCCAGCGCCGCGAGCAGGCCTTCACGCTCGCGGCGATACGCCAGATTGGCCAGCAGGCCGGTTGCGGCGAGGCCGGTGA
>JANYCM010000302.1 GCA_025360285.1 Sphingomonadales bacterium | reverse complement strand
GCCGAGACATATTCGACATTGACGCTTTGCCCGGCGCCCATGGTGGAGCGGCCATAATCGGCCCCGGCGGCATGGATGGCGGCGAGTTCGGCGCGCCACACATCGGGGCGCAGCGTCAGATTGAGGAAACCCGGCCCGGCGACCTCGGCGGCCTCGATCTCGGGCACCCGCGCCAGTTTCTGGGCCAGCATGACGGCAATATCGCGCGGCTTCAGGCCGGCAGGCTTGGCCAGCACCATGGCGGCGTTGGTGGCAAGGTCGCCGTGCGTCGGATCGCGCGGCGGTTCGACGGTCACGGCGCGCGTGTCCAGCCCGGCCGGCAGATCGCCGTCGGTCATCAATTGTTCAAGGGCGGCGGCGACATGGCCGGCGAAACGCGGGTAGAGGTTCAAGACGGGAGCCTTCGGGTGGTTGCCCCCGTCCTAATCGACTGGGCGGCGCGCGTCACCTGACTTTGGGGTAGCGCCTCACTTTGAAATCCGCCGCCCTGAACAGCACGCCGCCAACCATACCCAAGGGGTAGCGGCTCGGGTATGGCATCGCGTCAAAATGTGACGCTACCAAGGTCATCAGCCGGTTGACTGACTGGCGGCCCTGCGCCAAGCACGGCGTGATTGAATCAGCCTTGGGGAATAGCAATGAAGGTCCTCGTGCCCGTCAAGCGGGTCGTCGATTACAACGTCAAGGTGCGGGTCAAATCCGACCAGACCGGCGTCGAGCTCGCCAACGTCAAGATGAGCATGAACCCCTTTGACGAGATCGCCGTCGAGGAAGCCATCCGCCTGCGCGAAAAGGGCGTCGCTACCGAAATTATCGTGGTGTCAGTGGGCGTGACGCAAAGCACCGAAACGCTGCGCACCGCGCTCGCCATGGGGGCCGACCGCGGCATTTTGGTGACCACCGATGTCACCACAGAATCACTCGCCGTCGCCAAGATTCTCGCCGCCATCGCCAAGGAAGAGGCGCCGGGCCTGATCATCCTGGGCAAGCAGGCGATCGATGATGATGCCAACCAGACCGGGCAAATGCTCGCCGGGCTGCTCGGCTGGTCGCAGGGCACGTTTGCGTCCAAGGTCAGTGTCGATGGTGATACCGTGCATGTGGCGCGCGAAGTCGATGGCGGCGCCGAAACCGTCGGCCTGAAGCTGCCCGCCATCGTGACGACCGATTTGCGGCTGAATGAACCGCGCTATGCGTCCTTGCCCAACATCATGAAGGCCAAATCCAAGCCGATCGCGCAGAAGACGCCGGCGGATTATGGCGTCGATGTCACCCCGCGCCTGACCATCACCAAGGTTGTCGAACCCGCCAAGCGCTCGGCCGGCATCAAGGTCAAGTCGGTCGATGAACTGGTTGAAAAACTGAAAGCCCTGGGAGCCGTCGCATGAGCATCCTTGTCCTCGCCGAACATGACAATGTCGTCCTGAAGGACGCCACCCTCGCCGCCGTCACCGCCGCCGGGCAATTGGGCGGCGACGTCCATCTGCTGGTTGCCGGCAAGGGCGCGCAGAGCGTCGCCGATGCCGCCGCCCAGGTGGCCGGTGTGGCCAAGGTGTTGCTCGCCGATGATGCCGCCTATGAAAATGCCCTGGCCGAGAATCTGGCGCCGCTGATCACCGGGCTGATGGCTGGCTATGACGCCTTTGTGGCGCCGGCGACGACGCGCGGCAAGAATGTTGCCCCGCGTGTTGCCGCCGCTTTGGACGTGGCGCAGATTTCGGAAATCCTGTCGGTCGAAGGCCCTGCCACCTTTACCCGGCCGATCTATGCCGGCAATGCCATTGCCACCGTGACGTCTTCGGATGCCAAGAAGGTCATCACCGTGCGCGGCACCGCCTTTGCCAAGGCCGCGACCAGCGGCGGTGCGGCGAGCATCGAGGCGGTGGGCGCCACCGGCGACGCCGGCCTGTCGACCTTTGAAGGTGCCGAGCTGACAAAATCGGCGCGCCCGGAACTGACTGCCGCCAAGATCATCGTGTCGGGCGGCCGGGCGCTGGGTTCGAGCGAGAAGTTCCACGAATATATCGATCCGCTGGCCGACAAGCTGGGCGCGGCGGTGGGTGCGTCACGCGCCGCCGTCGATGCCGGCTATGCGCCCAATGATTATCAGGTCGGCCAGACCGGCAAGATCGTCGCGCCGGAGCTTTACATGGCGATCGGCATTTCGGGCGCCATCCAGCATCTGGCGGGGATGAAGGATTCCAAGATCATCGTCGCCATCAACAAGGATGAGGAAGCGCCGATCTTCCAGGTGGCCGATGTGGGCCTGGTCGGCGATCTGTTCAGCATCGTGCCGGAGCTGACCGGCAAGCTGTAGGGCGATCCGGGGCCGCGGCCCCGGACGCCGTTATTTGGCCGCCGTCTTGTCCAGGCTGATGAAATAGCGCCCTGGCCGCACCGCGCTGAACCAGGTCATCGGGTTCCAGTCGGTCGAACCGTCCAGCGAGAAGGTGATGAATTCCGCCCGGCCGACGAGGTTTTCGATCGGCAGCAGGCCAAGGCCGCCTTCCAGCGGATCGAAACGGCTGTCTTCGCTGTTGTCGCGATTGTCGCCCATCAGGAACAGCCGGCCTTCGGGGACGATCACCGGATCGGTATTGTCACGCGGGTTATCCCCCAGATCGAGCGTCAGATAGGTTTTGCCCGACGGCAGGGTTTCGCGATAGGTCGGCAGGCGGCAGATGGCATTGCCCGCTGCGTCGGTGGTGCGAAACTGGCCATCGACCTGGCTGTTGCAATCACTGTTCGGTGAAACGGGGATCACCGTGTCGGCGACCCGCACCTTGGGCACGGCGACACCGTTCAGCCACAACTGGCCATTCTTCATCTGCACCGTGTCGCCGGGCAGGCCGATGACGCGCTTGATCCAGTCTTCCTTCAGCTGCGGCGATTTGATCACCGCGATATCGCCGCGTGCCGGCAGATGATTGAACAGCCGGCCCGACATTTCAGGGAGCACATTCAGCGAGGGCGACAGATAGGAATAGCCATAGGGGAATTTCGACACGATCAGCCGGTCACCGATCAACAGCGTCGGCAGCATTGACCCCGACGGGATGTAGAATGGTTTGGCGACCAGCGAATGCACCCCGAGCACGGCGAGGACGAGCAGGAACAACTGCCACGCCTCATAGGCCCAGTTGGTAGGTTTCTTGGTCGCCATGGTGGTTGCCTGGGTCATAGGGGACTCGCCGTGATGAGCACGATCGCCTGCGCCCATGGATGGTCGTCGGTTATCGTCAGATGAATGGCGGCCTTATGCCCCGCCGGCGTGATTTCCGCCAGCCTTGCCGCAGCCCCGCCGGTCAGCGCCAGAGTCGGGGCGCCGGAGGGCAGGTTGACGACGCCCATGTCCTTCATGAACACGCCGCGGCGAAAGCCGGTGCCAAGGGCTTTCGAACAAGCCTCCTTGGCGGCAAAGCGCTTGGCATAGGTGGCGGCGCGGGTCAGCACACGGCGATCGGCCTTGGCGCGTTCGATATCGGTGAAGACGCGGGTGATGAAGCGATCGCCAAAGCGGGCGATGCTGTTTTCGATGCGGGTGATGTTGCACAGGTCCGACCCCAGGCCGAGGACGAAGATGCCGGGGGGGATGTTCATCATCCTCCGCCCCTCACGCCCGCGCCGCGTCCATCGCCGCGCGCATCCGCGCGATCGCCGGCGCCAGCCCGGTGAACACCGCCTCGCCGATCAGGAAATGCCCGATGTTGAGTTCGGCCAGTTCCGGCATCGCGGCTACAGGCCCGACATTATCAAAGGTCAGGCCATGGCCGGCGTGCATTTCCAGGCCCAGCGCCGCGCCATGCGCCGCCGCCCGGTGCAGCCGATCGAGTTCGGCGGCGACCTGTTCGTCGGTCACCGCATGGCTGTACGGCCCGGTGTGGAGTTCAACCACCGGTGCGCCAAGCCGGGCGGCGGCATCGAGCTGATGCGCTTCGGGGGCGATGAACAGGCTGACGCGGATGCCGGCGTCTTTCAGCCGGGCGATGATCGGCGCCAGCGTATTATGCTGGCCGGCGGCATCCAGCCCGCCCTCCGTCGTCCGCTCGGCCCGGCGTTCGGGGACGATGCAGGCGGCGTGCGGGCGATGTTTCAGTGCGATTCCCAGCATTTCATCGGTCGCCGCCATTTCCAGGTTGAGCGGCAGGCTGATGCTGGCGATCAGCGCGTCGAGGTCACCATCGGTGATATGCCGCCGGTCCTCCCGCAGATGCGCGGTGATGCCATCGGCGCCGGCCTCGGCGGCGAGCAGCGCGGCCCGCACCGGATCGGGATGCAGGCCGCCGCGGGCGTTGCGGATGGTGGCGACATGATCGATGTTGACGCCCAGCCTTAAACGATCGGTGCGGAGATGCTGGGTCACGCCGCCCGGCTCCCCGGCTTGACGGCGGGCAGCGCCGCCAGTTCGGGCGGCAACGCATGGGCGTCATAGCTCGGCACATCGAGGCAGATCAGCGGCGTGAAGGGCACGCCCAGGTCTGCCGTGCCGTTCGACCGATCGACCAGCGATGCGGCATGGATGACATCGCCGCCCACCGCCGTCACCGCCGCGATGGCTTCGCGCGATGAAAGCCCGGTGGTCACCACATCTTCCATCAGCAGCACCTTCTGCCCGGCGGCCAGGCGAAACCCGCGCCGCAGTTCGAACGTGCCGGTCGGCCGCTCGACAAACATCGAATCGACCCCGAGCACCCGGGCGAGCTCATAACCGCAGATCAGCCCGCCCATTGCCGGCGCAATCACTGCTGTCACCGCGTGCCGCACTTCTTCCGGTAGCTTCGCCGCCAGCGCCCGCGCCAGGCGTTCCGACCGCGCCGGGTCCATCAGCACCCGCGCGCATTGCAGATAGCGCGACGAATGCCGCCCCGACGACAGGATGAAATGCCCCTCCAGCAGGGCATCGGCAGCGCGGAATTCGGCAAGAATCTGGTCGTCGGTCATCGGTGGCGGACCCGTGTTGCGATGCCGAAACGCTCAACACGCTTCCCCGCCCCGGCGCAAGTCCGGTGCGGCATCAGGACGGCGGGCCTTCCCAGATCATCGCCTCGATCTTGTTGCCATCGGGATCGCGCACAAAGGCGCCATAATATTCGGCGCCATAATGCGGTCGCGGCCCCGGCGGGCCATCATCCTGCGCGCCGGCGGCAATAGCGGCGGCATAAAAGTCATCAACTTCGGCACGGCTGTTGGCAGCGAAGGCGATATGGGTGCCGTTACCGACTGTCGGCGTGCCGCGATCATGCGGATGTCCCACCCAGAATTCCGGGAACTGCCGGCCATAGGCGACGCCATATTCGCCTTCATCGAGCAGCCGCCTGGCGCCGAGCGGTGCCAGGGTGGCATCGTAAAAAGCTGTGGCACGGGCAAGGTCGCCGACCCCAACCGAGACATGACTGATGATACTGGGGTTCTGCATCGCCTGCTTCCCTAGCCGCGCATCCTTTCGACCGACACAACGGCCTTCACCTGACGCAGCGCGGCAATGATCGTCGTCAGATGTTTCAGATCATCGACTTCGATATCGATGACATCGGTATGGAATTCGCGGTCACGGTGTTTCAGCGCCAGGTTGACGATATTGGCGTTGTGCGTCGCCAGCACCGCCGTCATCGAGGCCAGCGCGCCAGGCTGATTATGGACCACCACCATCAACCGGGCGACGGCGCCATCGCTTTCGGCACCCCAGGACACTTCCAGCCATTCGCCGGCTTCCTCGGCCAGGCTGGCGCAATCGATGGTGTGGATCTGAATCGGCTGGCCGGCATGGCGGATGCCGACGATACGGTCCCCCGGAATCGGGTGGCAGGCGCCCAGTTCAAATGCTACCCCCGCCGTCAGGCCGTGAATGGACACCGCCGCCGGCCCCGGCTTGCCGCGTTTCTTGCGCGGCTTCTGCCCGGCGGTAGAGCCCGGCACCAGCGCCTCGCCGACCTGGGCATCGGTCAGCAAATTGCGCGCCATCGCGAGTTCCAGCGCCGGGCGATCCGCCAGTTTCAACCGCCCCAGCGCCGGCCCGAGCAGTTCGTCATCAAGGCTGATCTTCAGCCGGACGCCAAGCGAATCGAGCAGCTTTGCCCCCATCGACTGGCTTTCCGACAAGGTCTTCTGGCGGACGTGGCGGCGCACCGCGGCGCGTGCCTTGGCCGATACGACAAAGCCTTCCCAGGCCGGATCGGGGGCCTTGCGCTTCTGCCGCAATATCTCGACCTGGTCGCCATTGACCAGCCGGGTGCGCAGCGGGACGACCCGGCCATTGACCTTGGCGCCGACACAGGTGTCGCCCAGATCGGAATGCACCGCATAGGCGAAATCAACCGGCGTGGAATCCTTGGGCAACTGGTACAGCGCGCCCTTGGGCGTGAAGGCAAAGACCTGGTCCTGGAACATCGCCAGCCGGGCGTTTTCGAGCAATTCTTCCGGGCTGGCCGCATCGTGCAGCACTTCGAGCAGATCGTTGAGCCAGGGATAGGCCTCACGCGCGCGCGCGCCGTCGCCGCCCTGTTTATAGGCCCAGTGCGCCGCCAGGCCGAATTCGGATTCCTCATGCATCCGGCGGGTGCGAATCTGCACCTCGATGCGGGTATTTTCGCTATGCAGCACTGTCGTATGGATGGATTTATAGCCGTTGCGCTTCGGCGTTGAGATGAAATCCTTGAAGCGGCCGATGACCATCGGCCAGCGGCCATGGACAACCCCCAGGGCGCGATAGCATTCGCTGTCATCATCGACGATGACGCGGAACGCCATGACATCGGACAGAGCCTCGAAATTCATCTGGCGGCCCTGCATCTTGCGCCAGATCGAATAGGGGCGTTTTTCGCGGCCCGTGACTTCGGCGTCGATACCCTTCTGGCTGAGCAGCAGTTTCATCCCCGAGGCGATTCGCGCCACCGCATCGCCGCCGCCTTCGCGCAGCTTGGCCAGCCGGGCGACAACGGTGGCATGGGCTTCGGGCTCCAACTGCCGGAACGCCAGTTCCTGCAATTCGTCCATAAAGCCGTACATGCCGATGCGTTCGGCGAGCGGCGCATAGATATCCATGGTTTCGCGCGCGATGCGGCGGCGCTTTTCTTCCGATTTGATGAAATGCAGCGTGCGCATGTTGTGCAGGCGATCGGCCAGCTTTACGAGCAGCACGCGGATGTCGCTCGACATGGCGAGCAGGAATTTGCGCAGATTTTCGGCCTGGCGTTCACTGTCGGTCTGCGCCTCGATCTTCGACAGCTTGGTGACGCCATCGACCAGCCGGCCGACGCTGGCGCCGAACAGCCGGTCAATCTGTTCCTGCGTCGCCACCGTATCCTCGATGGTATCGTGCAGGATGCCGGTGACGATGGTTTCGTCATCCAGCTTCAGATCGGTCAATATGCCGGCAACTTCGATCGGATGGCTGAAATAGGGATCACCCGAGGCGCGCAATTGCGAGCCATGCGCCTGGAGCGAAAACACATAGGCGCGATTCAGCAGATCCTCATTGGCATCGGGATCATAGGCCTTGACGCGTTCGACAAGTTCATATTGGCGCAGCATCAGGAGATTGTGCGGTGCGCGGGAAGATGGCGCAACCGATTAGCGTGTCATGTACGTGGATTAAAGGCGCGCAGAACAGAAAGGGAGAGCGTGGGCAAAGCCCACGCGTCGGACGGGTTCGGTTGGCGGAGGGCCAACCGCCCCGCCGGCCGGCGTAAGCGCGAATCCGCGCTTACTCGTAATCCGGACCCAGATTCTGGTTCCGCGGTGGCTGCGCCGCTGTGATGCGCAAAGCCTCCGCCGACGCCGACAGCGACCCGATCGCATCGGGCGTATCATCTTCATTGGCGACAACGCGCTGCATGGAAGCCACCAGGGCTTCCTTCAGATCAGCCGGCTGAATGGTTTCATCGGCGATTTCACGCAGCGCCACGACCGGGTTTTTGTCACGGTCACGATCGATGGTGATTTCGGCGCCCGAGGAAATGGCCCGGGCACGGGTGGCGGCAAACAGCACCAGGTCGAAACGATTGGGGATCTTGTCGACGCAATCTTCGACTGTCACGCGCGCCATGGGCGGTAAACTCCGGGTCTTTGGGAAGGCACGCCAGTGACGGCTGGCGGGCCAAAAGTCAAGCATTGCTTGACCGGTGCAGGGCTTTCGTCTAACCGCCGCCACTTCGCAATTGGCCCTGCACCCCCGGTGAAGCAGTGGCCGCGGCCGCTTTGTGGGCGGTCGGTGCGAGGCCGGGGTTTCAGGCCCGATCACGGACCTGCATCAGCAAATCGAAAGCGAAACCATGTCGAAACGTCATAACAGCAAATACAAGCTTGATCGCCGCATGGGCGAAAACATCTGGGGTCGCCCCAAATCCCCCGTCAACAAGCGTGAATATGGCCCCGGCCAGCATGGCCAGCGCCGCAAGAGCAAGATTTCGGACTTCGGCATCCAGTTGAAGGCCAAGCAGAAGCTGAAGGGCTATTACGGCGACGTCACCGAAAAGCAGTTCCGCAAGGTCTATGACGAAGCGGTGCGGATGAAGGGCGATACCTCGCAGAACCTCATCGGCCTGCTCGAACAGCGGCTGGACATGTTCGTCTATCGCGCCAAATGGGCGCCGACGATCTTTGCCGCCCGCCAGATCGTCAACCATGGCCATATCCTGGTCAACGGCCGCCGCTGCAACATTGCCTCGGCCAAGCTGTCGCCGGGCGATGTCGTCGAACTCGGCAGCAAGGCCAAGGACATGGCGCTGATCATCGAAGCCCAGGGCCTGACCGAGCGCGATGTACCGGAATATGTCGCCGTCGAAGGCCCCAAGGCCACCTATGTGCGCGTGCCGACGCTCGATGAAGTGCCTTATCCGGTGAAGATGGAGCCGAACCTGGTCGTCGAATTCTATTCGCGCTAAGCCGGAACGCGATTTCGGATCGAACCGGGCCGGGGGTTATAACCTCCGGCCTTTTTCGTGCGGTCTTTAGAAGAACCCGCCGCCCAGCATCAGCCGCACCACGCCGATGACGATGACAACGATGTTGAGGTTGCGCCCAACATTGCTGCTCGACATCGCACCAAGCGCCAGGCCGATGATGGCGATGGGAATGATCCCCCAGTTCGCCCAGCCCAGAAACGGCAGGAAGGCCGGGACCAGCAAGGTCAGCGCGCCAAGGCCGAAGACGACGGAGAGGAGATTGAGCATGCGCCATCATATGGGTGATGCCGGCGCTGCGACAAGTGGTGCAGCTTGCCCCCCGGCCGAATCGCGGTTAACGTAAACGTCAACTGATACCGCTGCTTGGGGAGACGCACCATGGATCTGAATTTTTCGGCCGAGGATATCGCCTTTCGTGATGACGTCCGTGCCTTCATCAAGGACAGCTATCCGCCGCATCTGAACGGCAAGATCGAGGAAGGCGAGGAGCTTTCCAAGGAAGATTTCCTGTCCTGGCACAAGGTCCTGGCCAAGAAAGGCTGGATCGCCCCGGCCTGGCCCGTGCAATATGGCGGCACCGGCTGGACCAGCGTGCAGCGCTATATCTGGTCCGAAGAAACCGCCCGCGCCGATGCCATCCGGCTGATGCCCTTTGGCCTGTCGATGGTCGGCCCGGTGATCTATACGTTCGGCACCCCGGAACAAAAGGCCAAATTCCTGCCCGGCATCCTGTCGGGCGACGTCTGGTGGTGCCAGGGCTATTCGGAACCGGGCGCCGGGTCTGACCTTGCCAATCTGCGCACCAAGGCCGAGCGCTTCACCGGCGATGACGGCAAGGAATATTACAAGGTCAACGGCCAGAAGACCTGGACGACGATGGCGCAGCACGCCGACTGGGGCTTTTTCCTCGTCCGCACCAACCCCACCGCCAAGGCCCAGGAAGGTATTTCCTTCCTGCTCATCGACATGAAATCACCAGGCATCACCGTGCGCCCGATCATCACCCTGGGCGGCGAACATGAAGTCAATGAAGTCTGGCTGGAAGACGTCATCGTCCCCGCCGACCAGCGCATCTATGAAGAAAACAAGGGCTGGACCTGCGCCAAATTCCTGCTCGCCCATGAACGCACCGGCATCGCCGGCGTGGCGGCTTCGAAGCGCGGTGTCGAGCGGATCAAGAGCATCGCCCGGTCGGAGCTTGATGAAGGCGAAACGCTGATCCAGAACCCGTTCTTCAAGCGCAAGATTGCCGAACTGGAAGTCGATCTGTCGGCGCTGGAATATACCGAATTGCGCACCCTGGCCGGTGAAAGCTCGGGCAAGGGCCCCGGCCCTGAATCGTCACTGCTGAAGATCAAGGGCACCGAAATCCAGCAGCGCATCACCGAACTGGCGCTGGAAGCCGCCGGCCATTATGGCGCGCCGTATTTCCGCGGTTTCGGCGAAGGCGACAATGAACACCCGATCGGGCCGGATTACACCCACCGCACCGCGCCGACCTATTTCAATATGCGCAAGACCAGCATTTACGGTGGGTCCAACGAGATCCAGCGCAATATCATCGCCAAGATGGTGCTGGGGCTTTAAGAACAGACTGCGACACGCGGCCGGCGCGGGGTGCGACACCCCCCGCCGGCATTGTGCTTTTTGACTATGGCGCTCACCAGAAGCGCCGGGGAGACGGACCATGGATTTCAACACCACCGACGAACAGACGATGCTGCGCGATACGGTGTCGCGCTACCTCGCCGACACCTACAGCTTCGACAACCGCATGAAGACCGTAAACAGCGGCAAGCACTGGAACCCCGCCGTCTGGAAGGCTTTCGCCGAAGAACTCGGCATTTTGGGGGCGCCGTTCAGCGAAGCCCATGGTGGCCTGGGCGGCGGCGCGGTTGAAAACATGATCGTCATGGAAGAAATCGGCCGCGCGCTGGTCATCGAGCCCTATCTGCCAACGGTGGTGATCGCCGGCGGTGCCTTGAAGGCCGCGGGCGGACCGCTTGCCGATGCCGTGATCCCCGAAATCATCGCCGGCAAGGCCATCATCGCCTTTGCCTATGCCGAACCGCAGGGTCGCTATAACCTTGCCGATCTGCGTACCGCGGCCAAGAAGGACGGCGCCGGCTATGTGCTGAACGGCCATAAATCGGTGGTCTATTCGGCGCCCTACGCAACGCACCTGCTGGTCACCGTCCGTTCGGGCGGTGGCCAGCGTGACAAGGATGGCGTCTCGCTCTTCCTCATCCCCGCCAGCCTCAAGGGCATCACCCGCCGCGATTACCCGACCGTTGATGGTTCGGCCGCCTCGGAAGTCTATTTCGAAAATGTTGCCGTCGGTGCCGAGCACATGATCGGCGGCGAAGGCAGCGCCCTGCCGCTCATCGAACAGATTGTCGATGAAGGCACCGCCGCCGTCTGTGCCGAAGCCTGCGGTGTCACCCGCGTCCTCCACGCCACGACGCTGGATTATGCCAAGCAGCGCAAGCAGTTCGGCAAGGCCATCGGCGATTTCCAGGTCATCCAGCACCGGCTGGTCGATATGTTCATGGAAGTTGAACAGGCGGTTTCGATCACGCTGATGGCGACTTTGAAACTTGATACCGCCGAACGCGCCGCCGCCGTTTCGGCCGCCAAGTCAAAGGTTGGCAAGGCCTGCAAGTTCGTCGGCCAGAATGCCGTGCAGATCCATGGCGGCATCGGCATTTCGAACGAACTCGCCGTCGGCCATTATTTCAAGCGATCAACCATGATCGAAGGCCAGTTCGGCTCGGTCGATCACCATCTGCGCCGTTATGAAAAGCTCATAATCGATTGAAATCAGTCATGCCAGCTTACCCCATCGCGCTCGGTGAGCGCGATGGCGGCGGAGGGGCCCCAATTGCCGGCAGCATAAGTCTTCGGCGTCATGCCCGTTGCCGCCCAGCCGGCGCGGATCGCGTCGATCCAGGTCCATTGCGCCTCCACCTCGTCGCGGCGCACAAACAAGGTCTGTTTGCCCTCGATCAGATCGAGCAGCAGCCGTTCATAGGCGATGCGGCGGCGGACATCGGCAAAGGCATCGTTGCTGCCGATATCGAGAGAGACATTGCGCAGTTTCAGCCCGTCGCGGTCCAGCCCCGGCGTTTTCGCCATGATGGTCAGGCCGATATTTTCATCGGGTTGCAGGCTGATGATCAGCTTGTTGGGCTTCAGTTCGACATCGCCGAAGATCGAATGCGCCGGGGGGCGGAACTGGATGATGATTTCGCTCATCCGTTCGGGCAGGCGCTTGCCGGTGCGCAGGTAGAAGGGCACGCCCTTCCAGCGCCAATTATCGACATGCGCCTTCAACGCGACAAACGTCTCGGTCGATGAGGTGCGGCCCAGTTCATCGGCATAGGCCCGGACCGGCTGGCCGGCGATGGCGCCGGCGCCATATTGGCCGCGGACGCTGTGGTCCTCCACGGTCGACCGGTCGATCGGGCGCAGCGATCGCAGCACCTTGACCTTTTCATCGCGCACTGATGTCGGATCAAACCGCGCCGGCGGCTCCATGGCGACCAGCGCCAGCAATTGCAGCATATGGTTCTGCACCATGTCGCGCAGCGCCCCCATGCCGTCATAATAATCGCTGCGGCCTTCCAGCCCGACGGTTTCGGCGATGCTGATCTGGACATGGTCGATGCCATTGGCATTCCACAGCGGCTCGAACAGGCTGTTGCCAAAGCGCAACGCCAGCAGATTCTGGACGGTTTCCTTGCCAAGATAATGATCGATACGGAAGGTGCGGTCCTCAGGATAGGCCGCCGCCACCGCATCATTGATCAGCCGGCTGGAGGCCAGATCGGACCCCAGGGGCTTTTCCAGTGCCAGCCGCGCCCCCGGCCCGGCCAGGCCCGCACTGGCGAGACCGGCAATGGTCGGCCCGAACAGGCTGGGCGCCGTTGACAGGAAGATGGCGAGATGGCCGGGATCACCCACCGCCGCGGCCAGCGCCGCAAAGCCTTCGGTCTTGCTGGCGTCGATCGCCACATAGCTCAACCTTGCCATGAACCGCGCCACCAGCGCCGGGGTGCGGCGCTCGACCTCGATCGCCGCTTCCAGCGCCGCCGCCGCCAGGGCGCGAAACCCGGTATCGTCCATCTCGCTGCGTGCCGTTGCAATGATGCGCAGGCAATCCGGCAACAGGCCATCGGCATCCAGCCCGAACAACGACGGCAGCAACATGCGCTTCGACAAGTCGCCGGTCGCGCCGAACAGTAGAAGATGGGTGCAAGGATCAGACATGAAACGTCGTTTAGCCCGGACCGCTGCCGAGGCAAATGGCAACATATGCCGAAACCATTGGCGGCGCGCCGGTCATTTGCGCTAACCCTTGTTCAACAATGCGCATTGAACTCCCGATCCTGGCCCTGCTGGCCGCCACCACGGCCGCCGCAGCACCGTCGCATGATGATCCGCGCGGGCTGATACCTGCCAATCGCCCGCCGGTCAGCGCCCGCCAGGCGGCATGTGGCACCCTTCCCGAACGCCCGCTGACCTTGCCCGATCTGGTCGATGTCGCCTTGTGCCGCAACCCGCAGACGGCGGTGTCCTGGGCCGGCGTTCGTGCCGCCGGCGCCAATGTCGGGGTGGCGCGGGCGGCGAACCTGCCCAGCGCCTCGGTGACCATCGGGCCAACGCTCAACCGCTATGATCCGATCAACACGCCGCTGCTGACCGGATCGACCACCGTCAACAGCTCGGCATATCTCGCCGTCCAATATCTGCTGTTCGATGGCGGCGGCCGCACGGCGCGGATCGATGCTGCCAATGCGCGGCAAGCGGCGGCACTAGCACAATATGCCGATGCGGCGCAGGGCATCGTCATCACCGTCGTCACCGCCTATAACAGCCTGGCGGCCTATCAGGCGGTCGCCGAGGCCAATGGTGCCAATATCGTTTTTTCCCGGCAATCGCGTGACCTTGCCGCCGGCCGTGCGCGCGCCGGGGTCGCCACCAATGCCGACCGGTTGCAAGCCGAAACCGCGCTGTCACAGGCCGAACTGACGCTGATCCAGACCAGCGGATCGATCGCCACGGCGGCTGCGCAACTGGCGGTGGCGATCGGCCTGCCGCCGCAGACGACACTCAATCTCGCCCCGAGCGCGCCGCTCGCCACCGGCGCGCTGCTGCGTTCGGGTGCCGACGCGCTGATCGCCGATGCCGAAAAGCTGCGGCCCGACATCATTGCCTCCCGCGCCAATGTCGCCAACGCCGATGCCAATGTCCGCGCCCAATTGTCCGCCGGCCGGCCCAGCCTGTCGGTCAGCGCCACCAATACACTCGGCGCGCTCGATCGCAGCCTCAACGCCAATACCGGATCGGTCGGGCTGTCACTGTCGATCCCGCTGTTTACCGGGTTCAGCCAGCGCTACAGCATCGCCTCTGCCCGCGCCGAAGCCGAACGCCAGGCAGCGCTTGCGGAACAGACACGGCAACAGGCCGGACTGGCGGTCTATTCCAACTATGTCGCGCTCGATACCGCGCTGGCCAGCCTGGGGGCGGCGCGAGCGCTGGTGACCAGCGCCCAGGCCTCGGCCGATCTGGCGCAGGGGCGCTACAAGGCCGGAGTTGGCACCTTTGCCGATCTGCTCAACGCCCAGAGTTCGCTGGCCAGTGCCCGCCAGCAATTGGTGCAGAGCGAATTCAATGTCCGCACCAACAATGCCCAGCTCGCCCGCTCGGTGGGCGGCATTGGCGAGGCGATCGATGCCGAACGTTAAGGCAATAAGGGAAATACGCGCATGAGCCGCCGCAGCTGGACCATCATCGGCAGCATCGGCGCGCTGATCGCGGCGATCTTCATCTGGAAGGCGCTGAACCCGCCGCCGGTCATCGACCCCTACAAGACGGCGGTGCTGGCCAAGGGTGACCTGACCGAGGAAATCACTGCCAATGGTATCCTCAATCCGGTGCGGGTCGTCAGCGTCGGCACCCAGGTGTCGGGCACCGTCCAGTCGCTGTATGCCGATTATAATGACCGCGTCACCGCCGGCCAGATATTGCTGCGCATCGATCCGGCGCTGTTCGCCGCCAAGCTGGCGGCCAGTGAAGCCAGCCTGGCCAATGTCCGCTCAACCGCCGCGCTCCAGGCGGCCAATGTCAAACGCGCTGCCGAGCTGGTCAAGCAGGACTATATCGCCCGCCAGGATTATGAAACGACACTGGCCAGCGCCAAGGGTGCCGCCGCCCAGGTGCAGCAGGCAGAAGCCCAGATTCGTCAGGATCGCACCAATCTGGCCTTCACCATCATCCGATCCCCCGTGTCGGGCGTGGTGATCAGCCGGCAGATCGATGTCGGCCAGACAGTGGCGGCATCTTTCAACACCCCGACCCTGTTCCAGATTGCCCGCGATCTGACCCAGATGCAGATCGAAGCCGCCGTCGCCGAGGCCGATATCGCCCGCGTCAAACCCGGCCAGGCGGTCGATTTCACTGTCGATGCCTATGGCACCCGCCAGTTCCATGGGACGGTCTCGCAGATCCGCCTCAACCCGACGACCCAGCAGAATGTCGTCACCTATACGGTGGTGGTGACGGCGGCGAATCCCGATGGCGTGCTGTTGCCGGGCATGACGGCGAACGCCAATTTCATCGTATCGGAACGCCGCGATGTGCTGCTCGTCCCCAATGCAGCGCTCAGCTTCAAGCCCGAAGGCTGGAAGCCGCAGCGCGCCGCCGGTGGCCGGGCGCGGGCGCCGCAGCCCGATATGGCGACGCTGTTCGTGCTCAAGGCCGGCCAGCCCGATCCGCGACGGGTGCGCGTCGGCGCATCGGACGCCGATTTCACCGAAGTGCTGGACGGCCCGCTTGCTGCCGGTGAGACCATCATCATCGGCGCCAACAGCGCCGCCAAGAAACCCGGCCTGTTCAGCGGACCACCCACGGGCCGCAAGGACGACAGCAAGACGCCGGCCCCCGCCACCAAGCCCAGCGCCCCGACCAAATCGGATAGTTGAGATGCCCGCGCCGCTCCTCGCGCTGATCGATGTGGTCAAGGATTATGCGTCCGAAGCCGGCACCTTCCGCGCCCTGCACGGCGTCAGCATCAGTGTCGAAAAGGGCGAATTCCTGTCGATCATGGGGCCATCGGGATCGGGCAAATCGACCCTGATGAACATCATCGGCTGCCTCGATACCCCGACCACCGGGCGATATCTGTTCGATGGCACCGATACCGCCACCCTGTCCGAAGCCGCGCTGGCCAAGCTGCGCAACGCCGGCATCGGCTTCGTTTTCCAGCAGTTCAACCTGCTGCCGCGGCTGACGGCGCTGGCCAACGTCGCGCTGCCGATGGTCTATTCGGGCGTGGCGCGCCGTGATCGCGATACGCGGGCACAGGCGCTGCTGGCCAGCGTCGGCATCGGCGACAAGCCGCGGTCGCGCCCCAGCCAGCTTTCGGGCGGCCAGCAGCAGCGCGTCGCGGTGGCGCGCAGCCTGGCCAACAACCCCGAACTGCTGCTCGCCGATGAACCGACCGGCGCGCTGGATACCAAGACCGGCATCGAAGTGCTGGCGCTGTTCCGCGCGCTGAATGAAGACAAGGGGGTCACTGTCATCATTGTCACGCATGACCCCGAAGTGGCGCGGGCGACCAATCGCGTCGTGCGCATCCAGGACGGCCGGGTGTTCTACGATGGCCCACCGACCGAAGCGGCGCTTTATGGGCATGCGGAGGCGGCGGCGTGAGGGTGCAAAGCCCATTTTTCTTCTCCCTCCCCCCATCGGCGAAGCCGGTAGAGTGGGGAGGGTCGGGGTTGGGGATTTCCCACCAAGGCCGCTCCGCGACACCACAACCCCTACCCCAGCCCTCCCCACTCTCCGTTCGCTGCGCTCACGGGGGGGGAAGGAGCCGTATATGATCGCCACCATGCTCGCCGAGGCGTGGAGCGCATTGATCGCCAACCGGCTGCGTTCGGCGCTGACCATGCTCGGCATGATCATCGGCGTCGCCGCTGTCATCCTGATGCTGGCCATCGGCGGCGGCGTGCAGAAACAGGTCGCCGATTCGATATCGGGCCTGGGTTCCAACATGCTGATCGTCACTGCCGGCAGCGGCCGGCAGGGCGGCATCTTCGGCGGCGCCGGCACCGGCGCCTCGCTGCGTATCGATGATGCCGACAGCATCGCAAGGCTCGACAATGTTGTGGCCGCGGCGCCCTCTACCGGCATCGCCGCCCAGGCCGTCGCCGGCCCGGCGAATTGGGCAACACAGGTGACGGGGTCAGTGCCGGCCTATTTCATCGTCAATGAATGGCAGGCGGGTGATGGCCGGCTGTTTACCGATCGTGAGGAACGCGCCGGCGCGCGGGTTGCCGTGCTGGGGCAGACGGTGGCCGACAAATTGTTCGGCGCCAATGATCCCATCGGCCAGATGGTGCGGGTGAAGGGCGTTAGCTTCACCGTCATCGGCCTGATGGCCAAGCGCGGCCAGGGCTTTGGCGGACAGGACCGCGACGATGTCATCATCGTGCCGCTGACCACGGCGCTGCGGCTGCTCCAGACCAACGCCTTTCGTCGTTCGATCCGCACCATTTCGGTCAGCGTCGCGTCGGCCGATGCGCTCGACCCCGTCACTGATGCGATCAACGCGCTGCTGCGCCAGAAACACCGGCTGCGCGCCGGCGATGCCGATGATTTCCAGGTGGCCAATTTGACGGCGATCACCGACACGTTGACCACCACGACCAAGGCGATTTCGCTACTGCTCGCCGCAATCGGGTCGATCAGCCTGGTGGTGGGCGGCATCGGCATCATGAACATCATGCTGGTCAGCGTTACCGAACGCACCCGCGAAATCGGCATCCGCATGGCGATCGGGGCGTCGCGGGCGGCCGTGCGGCTGCAATTCCTGCTGGAAGCGCTGATGCTGTCGCTGATCGGCTGCGGCATCGGCGTCGCCGCCGGCACCGGCCTGGCCACCCTCGCCGGCGGCGCCATCGGCTTTGATACCAATGTGACGCTCTACGCCGTCACCGTGGCCTTTGCCGTATCGGCCTCGATCGGTATCTTTTTCGGCTGGTGGCCGGCGACGCGGGCGGCGAGATTGAGTCCGATTGAGGCGCTGCGGTCGTAGGGGAAACCCTGTCCCGGCAGAGGGAAAGGGTACAGAGACTGCCCCCGGGGTCGGCGCTACGCCGCGAACTGGTTCATCGTATTGTGCGCGCCGCCCGCCTTCAGCGCCGCTTCACCCGCGAAATACTCCTTATGGTCGTCACCCAGGTCCGACCCGGACATGTTCTGGTGCTTCACACAGGCGATGCCCTGGCGGATTTCGGCGCGCTGGACGTTCTTGACGTAACCCAGCATGCCCTCGCTGCCGAAATATTCCTTGGCCAGATTGTCGGTGGACAGCGCCGCAGTGTGATAGGTCGGCAGGGTGATGAGGTGGTGGAAGATGCCGGCGCGGGCGGCGGCATCGCGCTGGAAGGTGCGGATGCGTTCGTCGGCTTCCACGGCCAGGTCGGTCGCATCATAATCGACCGACATCAGGCGAGCACGGTCATAGGCGGCGACATCCTTGCCGGCGGCGACCCAGGCGTCATAGACCTGTTGGCGGAAATTCAGCGTCCAGTTGAAGCTGGGCGAATTATTGTAAACCAGCTTGGCGTTCGGCACGACGTCGCGGATGCGATCGACCATGCCGGCGATCTGTTCAATATGCGGCTTTTCGGTTTCGATCCACAGCAGGTCGGCGCCGTTTTGCAGGCTGGTGATGCAATCGAGCACGCAGCGGTCTTCACCTGAGCCGGCGCGGAACTGGAACAGGTTTGACGGCAGGCGCTTGGGGCGCAGCAGCTTGCCATCACGGTTGAGGATGACATCGCCGTTGCGCGCCGTGCTGGGGTCGATTTCCTCGCAATCGAGGAAGCTGTTGTACTGGTCGCCGATATCGCCCGGTTCCTTTGAAACGGCGATCTGCTTGGTCAGGCCGGCACCGAGCGAATCGGTGCGGGTAACGATGATGCCGTCATCAATGCCGAGTTCCAGGAAGGCATAGCGGCAGGC
>JANYCM010000257.1 GCA_025360285.1 Sphingomonadales bacterium | reverse complement strand
CCATTTCGCTGATGGCGCCGGGGGTGGAGGTCATCGCCGGGGTCAATCTGCCGATGCTGATCAAGCTGGCCAGCGTGCGGCGGACGATGAAGCTCGCTGCCGCCGTTGAAATGGCGCAGGCCGCGGGGCGGAAATATATTGCCGTCGCTTCGCAGATGCTGGGCGAAGCGGCATGAGCGGGATCATAATCGGCCCGGTCACCGTGCCTATCACCAACAAGCGCGGGCTGCACGCCCGGGCCAGTGCCAAATTCGTCACCATGGCGAGTGGCTTCGATGCCGAAGTCACCGTCAGCCATGATGGCGGCAGCGTTACGGGCACCTCGATCATGGGACTGATGATGCTTGCCGCCGGCATCGGCGATTCGATCGAGATTTCGGCGACCGGCCCCGATGCCGAAATGGCGGTGGCCAAATTGTCGGGCCTGGTGATCGACAAGTTCGGCGAGGATTGAACCGGTGACCCGCCCGTTCCTCATCGCCCTGTTGCTGGCGACCCCGGCGTTTGCCGGTCCTGACCGCGAAACCCGTGCCTGGTGGGATCTGGCCAGCGCGCTGTCGAATGATGCGATGGAAGGCCGCGACACCGGCTCCCCCGGCCATGCCCGCGCTGTTGCCCTGGTCGCGGCGCGCTTCAAGGCAGCGGGGCTGAAGCCGGCGGGCGATGCCGGCGGCTTCATGCAAAGCGTGCCGCTCCACGAGATCAAGGTTGAAGCCGCTGGCACCGCCATGGCGATCGTAGCCCCCGATGGCACCGCGACAAATTTGCGCTTCCTCCACGATATGACGCCGCGCGCCGCGCCCGGCCTGCCGGCGCGGCTGGAGGCCGGCATGGTCTTTGCCGGCTATTGCGGTGCCGCCGAGATGACCGCCGAAGTGCGCGGCAAGATCGCCGTGTGCTTCGCCAACCGCCGCGCCGGCCTGCCCTCTGCCACTGAGCGGCAGACAGCGGTGACAGCGGCCGGCGCGGTGGCGATGATCGCTGTCGATGATCCCGAATTCAATCTGGAACCGGCGCGCTGGCCCGATGCCTATGCGCGGTCCGTGGGGTTTGCCGATGCGCCGCCGCCTGTCTCGATCCCTGTCTTGCGCCTCAATGCCGCGTCCTTTGCACCGCTGATCGCCGGCAGCGGCCATCTGGCGGCGGCGCTGCTGACCGATGGCAGCGCCCGGCGACCGCTGCCGGGCTTTGCCCTCGCGGCGCGTTTCCGGGCGAGCTTCGCCACGTCCGAACGTAACTACACCAGCGACAATGTGCTGGCGATGCTGCCCGGCACCGACTCGAAGCTGGCGCCTCAAATCGTCGTGGTGTCGGCGCATATCGATGGCTATGGCCGCGGCGAACCGGTGGCCGGTGATGAAATCTACAATGGCACCCTTGATGATGCGGCCTATGTGGGATCGCTGGTGCGGCTGGCGGAGGCGCGGCGCGGCAAGGGTTTTGCCCGGTCGGTGCTGTTCGCGGCGTTTACGGGTGAGGAAAAGGGTCTGCTCGGGGCGCGCTGGTTCGTTGCGCATCCGACGGTGGCGAAAGCCGCGCTGGTTGCCGACATCAACCTTGATCAGATCCGGCCGCTGTTCCCGCTGCGCAGCCTGACCATGCACGGGGTAAATGATTCGACCCTTGGGGCGACGGCGCGCACGGTGGCCGCGACGATGGGCATCGAAATCCGCCCCGATCGTGAACCCGAACGCAACCTCAACCAGCGCGCCGACCATTGGCCGTTCCGCCAGGCCGGCATCCCCGCCAGCGGCTTTGTCTTCGGCTATGACAGCCATACCGACGCCGAAGTGCTGGCACGCGGCTGGGCCGTCACCCGCTATCACAAGCCCCAGGACGACCCCGCCCAGCCGATCGACTGGAAAGCCGCCCGCGATTTCAACAGCTTCTTCTATGCGCTGACGGCGGCGGTCGCCGATGCGCCGGCGGCCCCGGTTTTGCTGCCGGGGGTGAAATAAAACAGGGCCGCCGGCCCCGGATCCCTTTTGTTGCTTTGGGCTTTTGGGCCGTGGAAGTTGACGAAAGTCACTGTTTGACGGTTGTGCTCGCACTGGCATTTTTTGGCGGGCCCTCCCTCCGCCACAATCGATTTTTTTCAATGTCAAAGAGCCGAATCACACAGCGCTCTTAGCCCATTTGGTTGGTGTAGGACAGGGTTTTCCCGCTGCCTCAGCCCCCGGGCCGATATTCGCGTGCCAAGTGCGGCTGCAACTCATCGGGGTAGAAATAGACCTGGCGAAAATCATGGGACCGATAGCGTTCGGCCTGGTCGTTGAAATGCGATGAGCCCGGATCGCCGCTTTCGCCGCCGGCGGAAACCGCCATGGCGCGCACCCGTGGCCCGAAATCGACAACCGCGACAAAGCTGTTGCCATAGGTGCCATACCAGCGCTTCGTCCCCGGCCAGGCCTTGGCGCCGAATGAGGCCAGCGAACCCCATTGCGCCGAGGCGAAGCCGATCGCGATACTGGGTTTCGCATCGTCAAAGGGTTGCACCAGCGCGCCGTTGACGCGCTGGAAGCGGTTGATATCGCCCCATTTCATCTGCCATGTGCCGAAATCGGCCGTCAGCTTTGCCGTCGCTTCCGCCAGCGCCGCCAGCCGGTCGGCATCGCCGGGCCGCACCACCAGCCAGGGCACCAGCGCCTCGCCATCCTGCTTCGCCGCCGCGCCGAAACGCTGGACCAGCGCCTCCCCCCAGAAGATCGCCAGCGCCGTCGGCACCGAGGCCTCGCCGGAGCGGCAATCCCAGCCGCGCAGCGCCGCGATCGGCCCGGCCAGCGCGGCACGCTGCGGATCGGCGGCGGGAAGCCGATCATAAGCCGCAAGCAAGGTCGGCACCAGATCAGCAAAGGCCGGCAGCCACGGGTCATAGGCCGCCGCCAGCAGCGTATCGGGCGTGAATTTCGGCGTTGCGCCAAGCACTTGCACGGCATGCGGCCCGCGCGGATTTTCGCCGGCGCTGTCCATGTAGCGCGGGAAGGCCGTCCGTTTGGGGCTGTCGGCGCCGGCGGCCGTCCACGGCCAGTTGTTGGTGTTGAACAGCCAGCCATTCTTCGGCGTGATGACCTGTGGCAGCCTGGCCAGCGGGGTTTCGCCCGCCCAGGCCGTCGCCGGATCGCTGCCATCGACGGGCCTGGTATAATCGAAGCGATCATCACGTTGCGGCACGAATTGCGGGTGGAGATAGGCGATTTCACCCTTGCTGCTGGCAAATATCGTGTTGTTTGAAGAATTTGCCTTGAACGCTGCGACCTTCAGGAAGCTGGCGAGGTCACTCGCCTTGGTACGCAGGAAACTCTGTTGCAACGCCGCCAGCGGCCTGTTCATCAGGGCGACGCTGATCCATTTTCCATCGGCGCTGCGCACCACCGGGCCGTGGCTGGTGGCATAGGTGGTAAAGCGGCGCGTCTGCCTCTGGCCCGCGCTATCGCGGAACGGCACGGCGATGGTTTTCACCGTCACCGGCTGCCAGGCATTGCCGAAACGCACCTCCAACCGGCCAGCGCTTGTGCGGGTGGTTTCGGCAAATTCATCGATAACATCGACGCCGCTGCTGGTGTGCATCCAGCCGGCATGTTCGTTAAAGCCCTGATAAATAAAGAACTGCCCCCAGGTCGAAGCGCCATAGGCGTTCAACCCGGCGTCGCTGGTGACCTGGGCCTCGGACCGGAAGAAGAAGCTGGTGTGCGGGTTGATCAGCAGCAGGGCATGGCCATCGGCGCTGTGCGAGGGCGCGATGGCAAAGCCGTTGGAACCGCCGGGTTCGGGCCGCACCCGGCCGGTGTCGATGTCGGACAGCGCGACTTGCTTGTGGCCGTAAAACGCCTCCAGTTCGGCCAGCGACACGCGTTCGATATCGCCGCCGATGCTGCCTTCGGAGAAACTCAGCGCCATCCAGGGCTCGAAGTGTTTGATAACATGCGGTTTCACCTCCGGATGACGGTAGAGGTAGAAATTCAGGGCATCGGCCCAACTGATCATCAGCGCCTTCAGCCACGCCGGGCTGGCGACATATTGCGCCTTCAGCACCGCCGGATCGATGAACAGCTTCATCCGCAGATCGCGCCAAATGGCTGATTCGCCTTCACTTTCCGCCAGGCGTCCCTGGGCGTTGATGAAATTGGTTTCGACGCGGTTGAAGTCGTCTTCGGCCTGGGCATAGATCATCCCGAACACCGCATCCGCATCGCTGTGGCCATGGACATGGGCGATGCCCCAATCGTCCCGGCGGATCGTCACCCGCGCCGCCGTCTGCTGCCAGCGGGCAATGTCGGTTTTTTGGGGGGTGTCAGCGGCTTTGGCGGGGGGCGGGCCCGGCGAAAGCAGGACAAGAGCTGCGGTCATGGCGGGCAAAAATCGGGTCATGGCGGGATCGTAAGCGGGGATGGGCATTTTTCGCAATCAAAACTGGCCGGTTTGACGCGGCGTCCACCATCGCTACAGCCACCAATCATGACCCGCTTCATCGACCTGAGCCACAATATCGACGCCGGCATGGTCACCTATCGCGGCCTGCCGGCGCCGATTATCTGCGATTTCCTGTCCCATGCCGGGTCCGACGGGCTGTATGAGGCGGGGACCAGCTTTGCCATCCAGCGGCTGGACATGGTCGGCAACACCGGCACCTATCTCGACAGTCCGTTTCATCGCTATCCGGATGGCACTGATCTTGCCGGGCTGGCACTGGCGCAACTGGCCGACCTGCCGGCGCTGGTGATTGCCGCGCCCTCTGCGGCCGGGGTGGCGATCGACGCCGATGCGGTGGCCGGGCTGGATGTGGGCGGCCGGGCGGTGCTGTTCCACAGCGGCTGGGACCGGCATTGGCGCACCGACGCCTATTTCAACGACCATCCTTTCCTGACCGCCGCTGCCGCCGCCGCACTGGTTACCGGCGGTGCCGCGCTGGTCGGCATCGATTCGCACAATATCGACGACACGCGCGGGGATGCCCGCCCGGTCCACACCATATTGCTCGGCGCCGGCATCCCGATCTGCGAGCATATGACCAATCTGGCGGCACTGCCGGCGGCCGGCGCGCGCTTCCATGCCGTGCCGCCGAAGTTCGTCGGGGTGGGGACGTTCGCGGTGCGCGCCTTCGCCATTATCGGCTGACGGCGCGCCCGGTCAGGCCGCCACCACGCCCCGCCGCCGGCGCTGCAGGGCGCCGACCAGCCCGAACCCGGCGATCAGCATCGCCCAGCTGGCGGGTTCCGGCACCGCCTGGGCGATGAAGCCGTGGATGCCGCTGGCATCGAGGTAATAGCCGGTGACATCGGCATGGTTGTTGATGCCCTGGATCTCGGTTGAAAAGGCCCCGGCTATGGCCAGCGGGGTGAAGACGCCACCGCGGTTGACATAGGCCGCCGCGTCATAACCCGTCGGGCTGAACGGATCATAGCTGAGCGCCGCATAGCCGAAATCGCCATGATCGTTGATGCCGCCAACCGATGAGGCCGGCGCGGTGCCGGGCACGCTGAAACCGCTCATGGGATCATATATAAAGCCGTGCGGCAGGCCATGGACATTATCGAGGAAGCTGCCGCTGATCACCCCGCTGCTGTTCATCGAGAAAAGCTGCGTGCCGAAGCCAGCGAAGGCGGGAACGTCGAATTTGGTATAGACCCCGCCCGACAGGATGAAGCCGTGTGAATAGGCCTGGATCGAATTGAGGTCGGGCGGCAGTGTGTCGGTATAGAAACCGACGATTTCGCCGGCATTGGTGATGCCGATGGCTTCGGAATAGGCCGATGCCGTGCCACCAAAGGTCGGCACGATGTCGGTGAAGGCGCCGGCCGCGGTGCGGATATAGCCATTGCCGGTGCGATAGGTGACGACCGATACGCCGGCGGTGGTGCCGGCATCGTTGATCCCGGCGGCACCGGTTTGTTCATGACCGGCACGGGTATAGCTGGTGAAGTTGCTGCCATCGGCCCTGACCGTGAAGCTGACATAGCTTTGCGGCGGCTGGCCCAGCATCGGATCGCCGGCCAGCACATAATAGCCGGTGGCGAGGCCATGATTGTTGATCCCGTCCACGACAGTGCCAAGCAATGCCGGTGAGGCGGGGCCATCGATGGTGATGATGCGATAACCGGCGGCAGCGGCGGGGACAGCGGCCGCAAGGCTGATCGCGGCAAGGGCGGCAAGTTGCTTGATGGTCGTCATGTCACATCCCCTGGGCCGGCCGGGCACGATCGCCCCGCCGATGCCGTAAAAGTGCCGCAAGCCGGTCTGACGCGACACTATCGTTTGGCTATGGATCCATAGCCCCAGCCTTGGGTGGAACGTGCGACTGTGCCATTCTCATTTTCACCGGAGGCACCGACATGGAACTCGATCAGGCACGTTATTTCCTCAGCGCATGCGAGCATCTGAATTTCACGCGGGCGGCGGAGGAATGCCATATCTCGCAACCTTCATTGACCGTTGCCATCAAGAAGCTGGAGGAGGAATTCGGCGGGCCGTTGTTCCACCGCGAGGGCAAGCGCATCCTGCTGACCGAGCTGGGCCTGCGGTTGAAGCCGTTCATCGGGCAAATGGCCGAACAGGCCGAAAGCGTGAAACAGGCCGCCAAGGATTTCCGCCTGCTGCGCCAGGTGCCGCTGAAGATCGGCATCATGACGACGATCGGCCCGATGCGGCTGTCGGGCCTGCTGGCACGCTTCAAGCAGGACCATTCCGGCGTGGAACTGGGCGTCCATGAAGGCGATCTGGCGACCTTGCAGGCGCAGCTTGATGCCGGGGAGCTTGATCTGGCCGTGCTGCACGCGCCCGGCGGCCATGCGCCCAATGCCCGGCCGACCATGCTCTACCGCGAACGCTATGTCGTCATCGTGCCGCCCGGCCATGCCTTTGAACGCCAGAATACCGTGCGCCTGCAGGACACCAACCAGTTCGCCTATGTCGATCGCCTGGCCTGCGAAATGCGCGAAACGGTGATGCATGTCTGCGGCCAGAACGGCATCGAACTATATGCCAGTTTCCGGTCGGAACGCGAGGATTGGGTGCAGGGCATGGTGATGGCCGGCATGGGCTTTGCCTTCATGCCCGAATATTCGGTGTCGCATTCGGGGATATTGCGCCGGCCGCTGGTCGAGCCGTCGGTCGAGCGCGAAGTCTGCCTGGTCGGCATCGCCGGGCGGCAATTGTCCCCGGCGGCGATGGCGTTTTCGCGCGCGGCGCAGAATTATCGCTGGGGCGGGGAATAGGGACGAAAGCTCCCCCACCGTTGACGCTTCGCGTCATCTGACGGCTGCGGGGAGGGCGTTTTTTGCGTCCCCTCAATCTTCGCGCATCGCCTCCTCGGCCAGCGCCGCCGCCTCGATCAGCAGTGTCGTATCGGCCGACCCGGCGACGCTTTCGCGGCCGATGCTGAGCAGCACCGGCACCGCCAGCGGCGAGACGCGATCGAGCGCGACATGCACCAGGCCGGCATGGGCGGTCTCCAGCAGGGTCGCCAGCCGGTCTATATCGGTCAGCTTGGCGCGCGCATCGGTCCAGGCGGCGGTGAGCAGCAGATGGCCGGGTTCGTGGCGGCGCAGCACATCATAGATCAGATCCGATGACACGCTCATCGCCCGGCCGGTCTTGTGCTGGCCGGGGATGGCGCGTTCGATCAGGCCGCCGATGATGGCGACTTCACGAAACGCCCGGCGCAGGAAGGGCGAGGCAGCCAGCCAGTCGGCAAGTTCAGCCTCGAAGACATGCGGGTCGAACAGCGGCCGCGGTTCGGTGACCGGTTGCAGCGACCAGACCGCCACCATGTAATCGCTGGCGACAAAGCCCAGGGGCTGCAAGCCCGCCGCCTCCATGCGCTGGGTGAGCAGCATCCCCAAAGTCTGATGGGCGTTGGCGCCGGCAAAGCCATAGGCGACCATGAACCACAGCCCATCGCGTTCAAACGTCTCGACCAGCACATCGTCAAGGCCGGGCAGGCGTGACCGGCGCTGCTGAATCTCCAGCCATTCGCGCACGTCAACGGGCATTTCCGCCCAGCGATCGGGGGCGTTGAGCAGGCCCCGGACCCGCCGCGCCAGATGGGTGCTGAGCGGCAGGCGGCCGCCGGCATAACTCGGCACGCTGGGGTTGCCGCGGCCGACCTTCACATGAATGTCGGCGCCATCGAAGCCGGTGACAGTGAGCACCAGCCCGGCGAACTGAAAACTGTCCCCCACCCGCAATTGCGCGCCGAAATATTCCTCGATCTGGCCGAGCCGCTTGCCGGCCCGGCCCGGTTTGCCCCCGATTCGGCCTATACCGAAGACGACGTTCATCGTCACCGCCTCCACAATCGTGCCGCTGTTCAGCCGGTATTGCGCGGCGAGGCGCGGGTGGGTCAGCCGCCAGCGGCCATCCTTTTCCTGGGTCAGCCGCTGGTAACGGTCATAGGCCTGAAGCGAATAGCCGCCGGTGGCAACGAAGGTCAGCACCTCGTCGAAGCGCGCCCGCGGCAGGCCGGCATAGGGCGCGCCACCGCGGATTTCGGCGTAGAGATCATTGGCATCGAACGGCCCGGCGCAGGCGATGCCAAAGACATGCTGGGCCAGCACGTCGAGCCCGCCGGGGCGGAACTTGTCCTCGTCCAGCTCGCGGTCCTGCACCGCATCGCGCGCCGCGAGCGATTCGAGATATTCGAAGCGGTTGCCCGGCACGATGACGGCGTGGCTGGCCTCATCCATGCGGTGGTTGGCACGGCCGGTGCGCTGCATCAGCCGCGATGCCCCCTTGGGCGCCCCCATCTGGATGACGAGATCGACATCGCCCCAGTCAATCCCCAGATCAAGGCTGGCGGTGGCGACGATGGCGCGCAGCCGGCCGGTGGCCATGGCGTTTTCGGTCTTGCGCCGCGCTTCGGCCGACAGCGAGCCATGGTGGATGCCGATCGGCAGGGCGTGATCATTCTCGGTCCACAGGTCGCGAAAGATGATCTCGGCAATGGCGCGGGTGTTGACGAAGACGATGGCCAGCCGGGCGGCCTCGATGCGCCGCATCACCGCCCGTGCCGCCCAGCGGCCGTTATGGCCGGCCCAGGGAATGCGGTCTTCGGGGATGAGGATTTCCACCACCGGATCGGCGCCGCGATCGCCGGTGACGAGGGTGACCGCCGCCGCATCGGCATCGGGGGCAAGCCAGCCCTGATAGCTTTCCGGGTCGGCAATGGTTGCCGACAGGCCGACACGGCGCAGGCCAGGGGCGAGGCGTTGCAGCCGCGCCAGGGCGAGCGCCAGCTGGTCACCGCGCTTGGTTGTCGCAAAGGCGTGGATTTCATCGATGATGATGGTCTGCACGCCGGCGAACATGGCGGCGGCATCGGGGTAGGAGATGAGCAGGGCCAGCGATTCAGGGGTGGTCAGCAGGATATGCGGCGGGCGTTCGCGCTGGCGGCGCTTGCGGTCCGATGGCGTATCGCCGGTGCGGGTTTCGATGCGGATATCCAGGCCGATCTCGGCCACCGGGGTGAGCAGGTTGCACTGCACATCGACGGCGAGGGCTTTCAGCGGCGAGACATAGATGGTGTGCAGGCCGTCGCGCGGATGGTCGGCGAGATCGGCGAGGGTCGCCAGAAACCCGGCCAGCGTCTTGCCGGCGCCGGTGGGTGCCACCAGCAGCGCATGCTGGCCAGCACGTGCCGCTGCGACCATTTCAAGCTGGTGGCGGCGCGGAGACCAGCCGCGCCGGGTGAACCAGTTTGCGATGGGGGTGGGGAGGGTCACGGGGTGGATATAGGCGGGGTGGGACGAAAGTGCACAGGGCGACGGGTTGGTCGCCGGCATTGTCGGTGCGCGGTCAGGTCGGCGTTGCCGGCGCGGTCTTGGTTGGAGGTCGCTTTGGCCGATCGGTCTTGCTGCGCGCCGACACGATCTTCACCTTGGTCAACATGTCGTCATTGCCATAAAAATCCCAGCGCCAATTGCCGCCGATCAGGAATTTTTCGACGCCGCCGGTGCGGTGGGCGATCGGCAGGCACGATATATGCGCCGGCGTCTTCTTGTCCTGGGCGATGTTACGGCAGAAATAGCCCTCGGCGGTCAGGCTGGCGCGCGCCGCGGCGATCGATGTGCCCGGCGCAAAACGCTGGCGCGCATCGTCCTGCACACCGGAGCGATTGGCTTCCCTGGCCACATGCCGCACCGCCATGACACAGCCGGGCAGCGCCCCGGCCAGCGCCAGCGCCGCAGCGACCTGCCAAGTCTGGCGCATGTTGGCTTCCCCCGATCAGGCCGTCATGGCCCGATCAGGGGTCTGCCCGGCGACCGCACCCGGCGTCAATAGGCCGCCGACAGCGTCAGGAACCATTGCCGCGGCGCGATCGGATAGGCCGAATAGCTGTTGGTCGCAGAGCCAATCGACAGGGTCGATACGCCCTGCTTGTCGGTCAGGTTGGTGACGTTCAAGGCCAGTTCGACCTTGTGCAGCGGCACCATGCCTTCGGGCAGCCGCGCCGCGATGCGCAGCGAGGTCAGGAAATAAGAATCGACACTGGCATCATTGGTGAAGGTGGCAAAGCGGCTGCCGACATAATCGCCGATGACCTGCACCTCGACAGGATCGACCGACAGGGTGGCAACGGTCTTGTTCATCCATTTCGGCGTGCCGGGCAATTGCTTGCCGCAGGTCGGCACGACGCCGCCGGTGACGATATAGCCGCCGATGCAGGTGCCGGTGGCACCGCCGATGCCCGTCGCCGCCGAGGTATAATCGCTCTGATATTTTGACAGATTATAGGACAGCGCATTGTAGATCGAGAAGGTGCGGCCAAAGCGCAGGGTCAGCGCCGCATCGACGCCATTGGTCTTCACATTGCCGACATTGACCAGGATCGAGGTGCCGCCGGTGATGCCGCTGCCGGCGATGCCGCCGGGGTTGGTCGAAATCGCCAGCAGGCGGTTGCTGAAATCAACGTGATAATAATTGATCTGCGCCTCCAGCCCGACGCCATTGTCAAAACTGCGGCGGCTGCGCAGGCCGGCTTCATAGGTCCAGCTGCTTTCGGGCTTGCCCTGTTGGGCAAAGGCATCGAACGCCGCCTGGCTGCCGGTGAACCAGGGCCCGCCGCCGCCGGCGAGATAGGCCTGGAACTGACGCAGATTCTTCTGGGCGTTGAAATAGACCTGTTCATGGCCGTTGAAATCATATGTCGCGCCG
This sequence comes from Sphingomonadales bacterium, assembly GCA_025360285.1. Classification (GTDB taxonomy): domain Bacteria; phylum Pseudomonadota; class Alphaproteobacteria; order Sphingomonadales; family Sphingomonadaceae; genus Sandarakinorhabdus. Next base: position 13,614 of record JANYCM010000257.1, on the reverse strand, counting down.
ACCGCCGGCAGGAACCAGCGCCGCGTGTTGATCTTACCCTCGGGCAGGCCACCGGTCAGGCCCGACAGCGAACCGATCCGCGGCTGCACCGGAAAGCGGCCATCGGCCCATTGCGCGCTGGTCTTGAAACCGAACTGGACGAGCAGCGGGTCCGACACCTGCCAGCTGTCCTGCGCGTGCAGCTGCAACTGGTTGATGCGCGCTTCGCCCTGATATTGGGTGAACAGCGGCGCCGCGGCATCGAGTGGCCGGATATAGGGCGTGCTGTTCTGCGGATTATTGACATCAACGGCGTACCAGCGGCGCCACTGGGTGGTGCTGTTGTGTTCGAACCAGCCGCCGAGTTCGATCTTGTGGGCGCCGAGGTCGAGGTTGAGCGCCGAGATGACACCGCCGCGATCGATGCGATATTCGGTGGTGCGCGTGATCAGCCCCGACCCGCCGGTGGCGGCGACCAGCGCCGCGCCCGCCGCTGTCGCCTGGGCGGCGGTCAGCGCGGTGCAGGCGGCGGGCAGATTGCCATTGTTGTTGCCGCTGAACCGGCAGTTCGCCGGGATGGTGGCATAATTGGGATCAAGATAGGGCTGGGCGGTGGTGATCGACTGGCCGAGTGGGCCGGCGACGACGCCGGCGCCGTCATTATGGTGATAATAGGCGGTGGTGGACCAGTTGATCTTGTCCGACAGATGCGCGTCATAGCGGATATAGCCGAGATAATCGGTGCGCTGCGCATCGGAATAATAGTTGCGGTAATTGCTGCCCTCGGCGGCCGGCGAATTGCCCGCCCCGCTGAGATAGGCGGTGCGGTAGGTGTTGAAATCCGGGTAGAAGAACGGCTTGGTATAGGGGGTGTAAAGCTGCACCGCGGTGGCCGTGCCACCGGCCGACGGCTTGAAGAACACTGTCGCGTCCTCATTGGGCTGCTTCATGTCATTGTAATCGAAATACAGCGTCAGCGTGCCGTGCTTGTCATCATGGACGAATTTGGCATTGGCCTGATAACCGCCCTGGATGCCGTTGAAATCCCAGGCCCGCGCCCGCTGGCGCGCCACCGAGACATAGCCGCTGTTGTCGCCGCCGGCGCCAAAGGCACCGCTGTCGATGCGGATGAAGGTGCGCGACGTGCCATAGCTGCCAACCGTCTGCGCCGCCTGGGCGCCGAATGTATCGAGCGGCTTTGACGAAAAGGTTTCGACCGTGCCGCCCAGATTGCTGTTCGACGCGGTGGCAAGGTCACCGGCGCCGGTAGCCACGACGACACGGCCGACATTTTCCGAAATCACCGCGCGCTGCGGCGACAGGCCGTTGTAATTGCCATAGCTCTGGTCCCCCAGCGGCACGCCGTCCATCGTGTAGCCGAGCTGATTGCCGGCAAAGCCATGGATGAAGATCTGGGCGTTCTGTTCATTGTAACCCCAGGGATCGGCGGTGATGTAAAGCACGCCGGGCAGCGTCTCGATCGCCTTCAGCGGCGAAATGCCGGGCAGGATTTTCTGGATTTCGCTTTGCGTCAGCGCGGTTGCCGATCGCGTCTGTTTGGCCGTGACGATGATTTCGGCGGCACCATCGGACGACGCATCGGCCGCCGCGGCAACCGCCTCCTCGGCAAAGGCGGGCGGGGCGGCCAGCAGCGCGGTGGTGAGCGCCAACAGGCTCGCAGTCGAACGGATCATGTGAAAGTCCCCCGGAAAAAATTGCTGCTGCGATGCAGCACGCGGGGTGCTTTGCGCGTGAATGATGAAACGCCGGCGGCACTTTGGTTGCGATGCGATGACGGCTTTGTTGCAAGGCAATGACGCCGCCGCCATGCAGGTGCATGCAATTTTCCTTGCCACGAAAGCCCCGCCATGCCGACCGGATCATGCCTTTGCGGCGCCGTCACCTTCACCGTCGCCGGCGCACTGCCGCCACCCGATGCCTGCCATTGTTCGCAATGCCGCAAGCAAAGCGGGCATGTCTGGGCCTCAACCGACGTGCCGCGCGGCGCGCTGACCATCAGCGGCGAAGACCGGCTGACCTGGTTTCAATCGTCGCCCAGGGTGCGCCGCGGCTTCTGCGCCACCTGCGGATCGATTTTGTTCTGGGACCCGCCGGGGCGCGCCAGCATCGCCATCGCCATGGGGGCGTTCGATGCCCCGACGGGCACGCAGTTGCACATGCACATCTTCACCGCCGACAAGGGCGATTATTACGATCTCTCTGACGGCCTGCCGCAACGGCCATAGGCGTCAGTCCTTGGCGCGTTCCACATAGCCCGAATCTTCGGTGTTGATGACGATGCGCGTGCCGACATCGATATGCGGCGGCACCATCACCCTGGCGCCATTTTCCATTGTTGCGGGCTTGTAGCTGGACGATGCTGTCTGGCCCTTGACGACCGGTTCGGTCGCGATGATCGTCATGGTGACGCGCGGCGGCAGGGTGATCGACACCGGCTTGCCATCGAACATCAGCAACTGGCATTCGGCATTTTCCTGCAACCAGACCGCGTCGTCGCCGAGCATCGCGGCCGTCACCGGCACCTGGTCGAAATTTTCATTGTTGATGAAGATGTAATTGTCGCCGTCATTATAAAGATAATTGTGGCTGACTTCCTCGACGAACGCGCGTTCCAGGCCTTCGCCGGTCTTGACGGTGATCACCGTCTTCACGCCATCCGAAATGCGGCGCATTTCCACCGTCGTCGTCGGCGTGCCCTTGCCGGGGCGGAAACTGTCGGCCTTGAGGACGACATACAGCCCGCCATCATGTTCGAGAACATTGCCCTTGCGGACGTTGCTGGCGATAACCTTGACCATTTTAAGCCCCTTGCGCGGGGGATTCCCCCCTTAAACTTGCGCTCCTAGCGAGGAAGCGGCCAAAGGCCAAGTTTGGTGTTGGAATGGGCCGTGATGACGATTGAATATTGGCGTGCCGACCGCCACGCTGAGCGCCGGCCGCTGCTGACCGGCCGGGGTCGCATCAAGGCGGCGCTGCGCGGCTGGTTTGCCGCTGAAGGCTTTACCGAGGTCGAATGCGGCGCGGTGCAGCGGTCACCGGGCAATGAAACGCATCTGCACGCCTTTGCCTGCAACTGGCGGCCGGAAGGCGGCGCGACGGAGGTGCGCTACCTCCACACTTCGCCGGAATTTGCCGCCAAGAAATTGCTGGCGGCGGGCGAAACCCGGATCGTCGATTTTGCGCGGGTGTGGCGCAATGGCGAGGTGGGGCCGCTGCACGCGCCGGAATTCACCATGGTCGAATGGTATCGCACGGCGGCGCCATGGACGGCGGTGATGGACGATGCGGTGGCGCTGTGCCGGGTGGCGGCCGGGGGAGGGAATGGCATCCTCCGCTGGCGCGATCGCACCTGCGATCCCCACGCCGAACCGGAAATTCTCACCGTCACCGCGGCGTTCGCCCGCTACGCCGCGATCGATCTTGCCGCCGTGCTGGGCAACCGCGACGGCCTCGCCATTGTCGTCGCCGCCCAGGGCATTACCGTCAGCGCCGATGACAATTGGTCCGATCTGTTCAGCAAGGTCATCGTCACCCGCATCGAGCCGCATCTGGGCCAGGGGCACCTGACCCTGCTGACCGAATACCCCATCGCTGAAGCAGCGCTCGCCCGGCCCTGCCCCGCCGACTCGCGCTTTGCCGAACGCTTCGAAATCTATGCCTGCGGCGTCGAACTCGCCAATGGCTTTGGCGAATTGACCGATGCGGCCGAGCAGCGCCGGCGCTTCGAGGCCGATATGGCCGAAAAACAGCGGCGGTACGGCGAACGCTATCCGATCGACGAGGAATTCCTTGCCGCGCTGGCCTTCATGCCGCCGGCGAGCGGCGTTGCGCTGGGCTTTGAACGGCTGGCGCTGCTCTGCCTGGGGGGCCGGCACATCAATGACATGATCTGGACGCCGTTTCCGGTATAGAGGGCCCATGGCATCCCCTGACTGGCTGGTCCCGCACCCCGAAGGCATTTATGTGGCGCCGGCCGATATCTGGATCGATCCGTCGCGGCCCAAGCCCGCCGCGCTGATCACCCATGGCCATGCCGACCATGCCCGCGCCGGCCATGGCAAGGTGCTGGCGACGCCGGCAACGCTGGCGATCATGGCGGTACGCTATGGCGAGCAGGCGGGCGGGCAGGCGCTGGCCTATGGCGAAACCCTGCGGCTCGGTGACGTAACGGTGCGGCTGGTGCCGGCCGGCCATGTGCTGGGATCGGCGCAGATCGTGCTGGACTATGGCGGGCAGCGCATCGTCGTGTCGGGGGATTACAAGCGCCGCCCTGATCCGACCTGCGCCTTGTTCGAACCGGTGCCCTGCGATGTCTTTGTCACCGAAGCGACCTTTGGCTTGCCGGTGTTCCGCCACCCGCCGGTTGCCGGCGAGATTGCCAAGGTGCTGGCGCGGCTGGCGCTTGATCCGGCGCGCTGTGTGCTGATCGGTGCCTATGCACTGGGCAAGGCGCAGCGGGTGATCGCCGAACTGCGCGCCGCCGGGCATGACGCGCCGATCCATATCCACGGCGCGCTGGAAAAGCTGTGCGCGCTGTATGAAAGTTTCGGCATCAGCCTGGGCGATTTGCGCCCCGTGGCGGGGGAAAAGTCGGCCGCGATGCAGGGCCGTATCGTCATGGCGCCGCCCTCGGCGCTGGCCGATCGCTGGTCACGCCGTCTACCCGATCCGGTGACCGCCATGGCATCGGGCTGGATGCGGGTGCGCCAGCGTGCCGTGCAGCGCGGCGTGGAACTGCCGCTGATCATTTCCGATCACGCCGATTGGGACGAATTGACCGACACCGTCAGCGAACTGGCCCCCGGCGAAGTCTGGGTGACGCACGGCCGCGAAGAAGCGCTGGTGCATTGGTGCGCCCTGCACCAGGTGCGGGCGCGGGCGCTCGATCTGGTGGGGCGGGAGGATGAGGCGGAGTGAGGTTTTGACGGGCGCGCGCCAGCCCGCCATTACGGGACGATGTTTGCCGCCCTCCGCCCCCTGCTCTTCGCGCTCGATCCGGAACGTGCCCATGGCCTGACCATCGCGGCGCTGCGTACCGGGCTGCTGCCGGCGGCAGCACCCGATGATCCGATATTGCGCACGCGCCTTGCGGGGCTGGACCTGCCCAACCCCATTGGGCTGGCGGCGGGATTCGACAAGGATGTGCTGGTGCCCGATGCCATGCTGCGGCTGGGCTTTGGCTTTGTCGAATGCGGATCGGTGACGCCGCTGCCCCAGGCCGGCAACCCACGGCCGCGGCTGTTCCGGCTGGTTGAAGACAAGGCCGTCATCAACCGCATGGGGTTCAATAACCTGGGCCTTGAACATGCCGTGGTGCGGTTGCAGGCGCGCCGCGGGCGGCCGGGGACCGTCGGCATCAATCTGGGGGCCAACAAGGATGCCGCCGACCGCAGCGCCGATTATGTGACGGGAGTGCGGGCGGCGGCGGCGCTGGCCAGCTATGTCACCATCAACATCTCGTCCCCCAACACACCGGGGCTGCGCGCCTTGCAGGATGGCGCGGCGCTGGCCGATCTGATTGCGCGGGTTGTCGAAGCGCGCGGCGCGATCGCGGTGCCGGTCTTTGTCAAGGTTGCGCCCGACCTGGAAAAGCCTGATTTTACAGTGATTTCCCGCGCAGCAATTGATGGTGGCATCGACGGCCTGATTGTCTCGAACACCAGTATTTCGCGGCCGATGCTGCGCAGCAATTTCGCCGCCGAAACCGGCGGCCTGTCGGGTGCCCCCCTGGCGCCGCTGGCCATGGCGGCATTGCAGCATTTTGCCGCCGCAACCGGCGGCGCATTGCCGATCATTGCGGCCGGCGGCATCGCCTCGGGGGCCGATGCCTATGCCCGCATCCGCGCCGGCGCGAGCGCCGTGCAGCTGTATTCGGCGCTGGTCTATGCCGGGCCGGGGCTGGTCGGCCGGATCAAGGCTGATCTGGCGGCGCTGCTGCGGCGCGATGGCTTTGCCAGTGTGGCGGCGGCGGTCGGCGCCGGCTGACGGGATGTTAAGCTTGTCAGACGTTTGACGGCTCGCCTATGCTTTCGGCCATGAAGATTTTTTCGCCCGCCGCCGCCTTTGCCACTGTTCTTGCTGTTACCCTGCCGGCGTCGCTACCGGCTCGCGCGGCACCCACCGCCCCCACCACCATGGTCTCCGCTGCCGATCCGCGCGCCGCCGCCGCCGGCATCGCCATGATGAAGCAGGGCGGCAACGCCATGGATGCCATCGCCGCCACCCTGCTGGCGCTGTCGGTCGTCGAACCGCAATCATCGGGCATCGGCGGCGGTGGCCTGCTGGTCTATCAGCCCAAGGGGGGCCGCACCCCGGTGACCTTTGATGGCCGCGAGAAAGCCCCGGCCGCCGCGACGCCCGCCTATTTCATGGAAGGCGACAGGCCCCAAAAGCGCGGCGAGGCAGTGCCGGGCGGCAAGAGCGTCGGGGTGCCGGGCAATGTCGCCATGCTGGCGCTGGCCCATGCCAGATATGGCAAGCTGCCCTGGGCCAGCCTGTTCGCGCCGGCGATCGCGCTGGCGCGCGGTGGCTATGACGTGACGCCGCGCCTCGCCCGCACCATCGATGGCAGCCGCGCCACCCTGGCGCGCACCCCCGAAGCCGCCGCGCTGTTCCTCAACCCCGATGGAACGGCCAAGCCGGCGGGCACCCATATCGTCAATGAAGCGCTGGCCCAGACGCTCGAGGCCATCGCCAAAAATGGCCCCGATGCCTTTTACAAGGGCGCGATTGCGGCGGCGATTGTTGATCGCGTCAAGACCGCGCCGACCAACCCATCGGTGATGACCGTCGCCGATCTGGCCGCCTATCAGGCCAAGGCGCGCCCGCCGGTGTGCGCGCCCTATCGCGTCTGGACGGTGTGCGGCATGGGGCCGCCCTCGGCCGGCGGTATCGCGGTCATTGCGATCCTGAAGCAGCTTGAAGGCTTTGACCTCGGCAAGCTCGGCCCTACCAACCCGGTGGCCTGGCATTTGTTCGCCGAAAGCGAACGGCTGGCCTTTGCCGACCGTGCGGCCTTTGGCGGTGACAGTGATTTCGTCGATGTGCCGGTCAAGGGCCTTATCGCCGGGGATTATCTGAAAGCCCGGGGGGCGCTCATCCATGCCGATTCGGTGATGGCGACGGCGCTGCCCGGCCAGCCCGCCGGGGCGAAACCGCGCACCCCGGCCAAGGGCGGCGAAATCCCGTCCACCACGCATTTCGCCGCCGTCGATGCCGCCGGTAATGTCGCCTCGCTCACCTCCACCGTCGAAGGCGCCTTTGGCAGTTCACTGGTGGCGGGCGGCATGGTGCTCAACAATGAACTGACCGATTTCAGCTTTGAGCCCAGCCTCGGCGGTGCGCCCGTCGCCAACCGGGTCGAGGGCGGCAAGCGGCCGCGGTCATCCATGGCCCCCAGCATCGTTTACGACGCCCGGGGCCGGGTCGTGCTGGCGGTCGGCGCCGCCGGCGGCATGACCATTCCGGCGCAGGTCGCCAAGGCGATCATCGGCGTGCTCGATTGGAAGCTGCCGGTGCAGGAGGCGATTGCGCTGCCGCTGCTTTATGTCTCCGATGATCTGCTGGTCGCTGAAAAAAGTCCCCAGGGGGAACCGCTGCTCGCCATGCTGCCGGCGCTGGAAAAAATGGGCCATCGCACCGCCAGCTTCCCGTTGCCGCTGAAGGCCAATGGCATTGAACGCGTCGGCACTGGCTGGCGCGGCGGCGCCGATCCGCGTAGTGAAGGCGTGGCTTTGGGGTATTGAACTTGGGAATCAGGCACGTCAGAGGCCGACCATGACGGGGAAACTGCCACCATTGCGGCCGGCGCTGCTGGCCGCCCGCGTCGATGCCTGGCCCAATCTGGTCACCATGTTCCTCGATCGCGCCGAAGAACATGGCGAACGGCCGTTCCTGGGCCGCAAGGTCGATGGCAATTGGCAGACGATCAGCTGGGCAGACGCCCGCGACATGGTGGCCGGACTGTCGGCAGCGCTGCTCGATCTGGGGGTGAAGCGCGGCGACCGGGTGGTGCTGGTCAGCGAAAACCGCCCCGAATGGTGCCTGGCCGATCTGGCGATCATGGCCGCCGGCGCCATCTCCGTGCCGGCCTATACGACCAATACCGAGGCCGACCACAGCCATATCCTGAGCAATTCCGGGGCGCGGGCGGTGATCGTTTCCGGGCCGAAACTCGCCAATGGGCTGCTGCCCGCGGTGGCGGCGAGCGACCATTGCCGCATCGTCATCGGCATCGACCCCTTGAAGGACGGCCAGCGCGGTGACCTTGTCATCCATCAATGGCAGGCATTGCTGGCGGGGCGCCGCGATGCGGCCGCCGACCGTGCCGCCGTGCGGGCCCGCGCGACGATGCAGCGCCATGATCTCGCCTGCCTGATCTATACCAGCGGCACCGGCGGCGCGCCGCGCGGCGTGCGCCAGCATCACGGTGCCATCATGCGCAACATCGCCGGCGCCATCACCGTCATCGAACAGGATTTCGTCCCCGGTGAACCGGTGGGCGAATTGTTTCTCAGCTTCCTGCCGCTCAGCCACGCCTATGAACATACCGCCGGCCAGTACATGCCGATGGGGATGGGCGGCCAGATCTGGTATGCGGAAGGGCTGGAAAAGCTCGCCGCCAATATCGAGGAGGCGCGGCCAACCCTGATGGTGGTGGTGCCGCGGCTGTTCGAAGTGCTGCGCATGCGCATCGCCAAGCAGATCGAAAAACAGGGCGGCGTCGCCGTCACTTTGCTCAACCAGGCGCTGCGGCTGGCGCGCAAACAGGCGCGCAACCAGCCGCTGAACATGGCCGATCGCCTGCTCGATACGGCGCTGGAACGCACCATCCGAAAATCGATCCGCGCCAAATTCGGCGGGCGATTGAAGGGCATGGTCGCCGGCGGTGCGCCGCTCAACCCCGAAGTCGGCATCTTCTTTGCCGCCATCGGCATCGCCATCCTGCAAGGCTATGGCCAGACCGAAGCGGGGCCGGTGATCAGTTGCAACCGCCCGCGCGCGCGCCTGAAGATGCACACCGTCGGGCCGCCGCTGCCCGGCGTCGAAGTGAAGATCGCCGGCGATGGCGAGATATTGGTGCGCGGCGAACTGGTCATGGACGGCTATTGGATGAACGATGCCGAAAGCCACCGGGTGTTGCAGGATGGCTGGCTGTTGACCGGCGACATCGGGCACCTCGATCGTGACGGCCATCTGGTGATCACCGATCGCAAGAAGGACATCATCATCAACGACAAGGGTGACAATGTCGCGCCGCAGCGGGTGGAGGGGATGCTCACCCTCCAGGACGAGATTGCCCAGGCCATGGTCTATGGCGACAAGCGGCCCTATCTGGTCGGCGTCGTGGTGCCTGAAGCCGAATGGGCGCTGGGCTGGGCGCGCGACAAGGGCATGCCTGCCGACCTGCACAAGCTGGCGCATGAACCCGAATTCCAGCGGGCGGTGATGGCGGCGGTGGACCGGGTCAACGCGCGCATGGCGGTCACCGAAAAGGTCCGCCGGGTGATCATCGCCGACGAAGCCTTCACGACCGACAATCAGCAGATGACGCCGAGTTTGAAGATCCGGCGGCATGTGTTGAAGCAAGTTTACGGGGCGCGGCTGGACAAGCTGTACGCGGGGTAACATTCACTCCGTCCCCGTTGACGCGCAGGCGTCGCCTGACGGCTGCGGGGAGCGCGATCCTATTTGATCCCTCGCCCCAACGCCGCCGCCAGGCTCGTCGTCGCGCTGCCCGGCGTCAGCGGGACCGGCTGGCCGGGACCCGGCGCCCAGCCGGCGAGGTGGATGATTTCCACAGTGACGGCGGTCTTGCCATCGGGCGCGGCGCGGGCGGCGAAATTGGCGGCGGCGGCGGCGAGCACATCGCGGCGCAGCGGCGCGCGTGACGCCAGCACCGATCGCGCCCCCATCACCGTCAGATCGTCGAATAGCGCGAACAGCGACGGGTAGCGCACCGTCAGCCGTTCGACATCGGCGACCGGCATGGCAAAGCCGACGCGCTGCAACAGGCCGGCCGCCGCGCTGGCTTCGACCATCGGCAGGGTGCGCGGGGCGGCACCGCCGGTCAGGCCGGCCTCGGCGGCGATCAGGTCGGCGCGCACATCAGCCAGCGTCATGCCGCCGGCGAAACTGGCGAGGAACAGGCCATCGGGGCGCAGCACCCGGCGGACCTGCGCCAGTGCGCCGGGCAGATCACCGACGCTGGCCAGGCCGCCGGCCGACACCACCAGATCGAAACTGGCATCGGCAAAGGGCAGCCGGTCTTCATCGGCGACAACGCCAGCCGGCGCCGCCAATGCCAGCCGCACCGCGCCGGGCCAGATGGCCGCCGGCCCGCCAAGATCGAGCACATCGCCAAAATCCCGCGCCACGCCGGCGGCGCGGGCGTGCAGTTCCTCGGCCATCGCCGCGTGCAGGAAATCGGCGGCGCCAAAGCCGGCGGCGGCGCGGGCGTGGCGGCGCCGGCGCAAGGCGCGGTCAAAAATCTCCGGGGCAAAAATCTCCAGGGCATCAGCCATGGCGCTGGTTAGCCGATGCGCCGCGATGCGGCCAGAAAGGATCGCACGCCGGGTGCCATGCCCTCTTGCCGGCAGCGCGCTTTTGCCCAAAAACTGCCCTGCACAGACTTTCATGCTGCGGAACCCACCATGCCCCATACTCAGGTGACCATCACCACCGCCGACGGCGATTGTCCCGCGCAGCTCTTCACCCCGCCGGGCGGTGCCGGCGGCCCCGCCGTCATCCTCTATATGGACGCGGGCGGCATCAGGCCGGCGATGACCGACATGGCAGCCCGCCTGGCCAGCGCCGGCTATGTCGTGCTGCTGCCCGATCTGTTTTATCGCTATGGCCCCTATGGTCCGTTCGTGCCCAGGGAGGTGTTCAAGGGCGATTTTCGCGCCATTCTCGGGCCGCTCATGGCGACGACGGGCAATGCCAGGGCGGCTGCCGACACGCAGGCGTTCCTCGGCTATCTCGAGTCGGGACCCGATGTCACCTGCAGCAAAATTGGCGCTGTCGGTTTCTGCATGGGCGGCGGCATGGCGATTGCGGCGGCCGGCACCTGGCCGGACCGGTTCGCCGCCGTCGCCAGCTTTCATGGCGGCAATCTGGCGACCGATGCGGCCGACAGCCCGCATGGCCATGCGTCGCGACTGGCAGCGGAAATCTACATCGCCGCCGCCGACCGGGACAACAGCTATCCCCCGGCGATGGCGCAGCGCTTTGAAGCGGCGCTCACGCAGGCCGGGGTGGCGTATCGCGCCGAGGTGTATGAGGGCGCGCTGCATGGCTGGATGATGCCGGATTTTCCGGTTTATGACGAAGCGGCGGCAGAGCGCGGCTGGGCGGCACTGCTGGCGTTGTTCGGCAGGACGCTGCGCTGACATTTGCGGCGCCTCTTGTCGCCGGCGCCGCGCGTCCGCTGCGCATTGTGCTGGATCTGGTGTTGCCGCCGCGCTGTCCGGCGTGCCGGGTGATCGTCGATGGCGACGGGCGCTTCTGCCTCGCCTGCTGGCCGGACCTGGCCTTCATCACCGCACCGCTGTGCGCGATTTGCGGCACGCCCTTCGCCCATGATCGCGGCGCTGATGCCCTGTGCGGCGCCTGCCTTGCCGCACCCCCGCGCTTTGCCTCGGCGCGCGCGGCGCTGGTCTATGGCGGGCCGGCGCGGCGGGTGCTGCTGGCGCTCAAACATGGCGATCGCCAGCATCTGGCGCGGGTGATGGCGCCGCATATGCTGCGCGCCGCGGGCGGGATGCTCGATCCGCAGGTGCTGCTGGTGCCGGTGCCCCTGCACTGGCGGCGGCTGTGGCGGCGCGGCTTCAACCAGGCGGCCTTGCTCGCCCAGGCGCTGGGCCGGTTGAGCGGCGCTGCGGTTGCCGTCGATGCGCTGCGCCGGGTCAAGCCGACACCCGCCAGCATCGGCATGGGCCGCGCCGCCCGCGCCGCCAATGTGCGCGGGGTGTTCAAGGTCCCGGATCACAATATCGTGCGCGGCCGCCGGATCCTGCTGATCGACGATGTGCTGACCACCGGCGCCACCGCTGAAGCCTGTGCCCGCCAGCTGCGCCGTGCTGGCGCCGCCGAAGTGCATGTGCTGACCTTTGCACGCGTGGTGCGGGACACCATATAAGCCGGCACTGCCGCGGCGAATCACCGGCTGGCGTTGCCGCCGCGTTCGCGCCACTATGACATGACGGAGACCCGATATGGCCAAGATCGAAATCTATACCAAGATGCTCTGCCCCTTCTGCACCCGCGCCAAGACGCTGTTCGGCAAGAAGGGCGCGGCGTTTGAGGAACATGACATCACCATGGGCGGCCCGCTGCGCGCCGAAATGCTGGAACGGTCGGGCGGGCGCAATACGGTGCCGCAGATCTTTATCGATGGCCAGCATATCGGCGGCAGCGATGACCTGGCGGCGCTCGATGCCGCCGGCAAGCTTGATGCGATGCTGGCGGCGTGATGCTGCACATCGGGCTGGTGCAGGCCAATACCGGCATCGATCCGGCGCTGGCGGCGGCCGGGCTGCCGGTGGCGATTGCCGGCCTGGCAGTCGGCGGCGCGCAGATCATCTTCACCCCCGAAATGAGCGGGGTGCTCGATCGTGACCGCAAGCGCGCCGCCGGCACGGTGGTGGCCGAAGCCGATGACATTGTGCTGGCGGCGGTGCGCGCGGCGGCTAGGACGCACCGCGTCTGGGTGCATCTGGGCAGCCTGGCGCTGGCCACCGGCGACGCGCGCTTCGCCAATCGCGGTTTCCTGATCGATGATCAGGGCGACATAAGGGCGAGGTACGACAAGATCCATCTGTTCGACGTGTCGCTGCCCGGCGGCGAAACCTATCGCGAATCGGCGGCCTATGCCCCCGGCGACACCGCGGTAATGGCGGCGACACCCTGGGGCGGGCTGGGCCTGACCATCTGTTATGATGTGCGCTTCCCGGCGCTGCACGCGGCGCTGGCGCGGGCGGGTGCCGTCATGCTGGCGGTGCCGGCGGCGTTCACCGTGCCTACCGGCCAGGCGCATTGGCATGCCCTGCTGCGCGCCCGCGCCATCGAAACCGGCAGCTTTGTCATCGCGGCGGCGCAGACCGGCAGCCACGCCGATGGCCGCGCCACCTTTGGCCATTCGCTGGTCATCGCCCCCTGGGGGGAGGTGCTGCTCGACATGGGGGAGGCACCGGGGACGGCGCTGCTCGATATCGATCTGGATGCGGTGGCGACGGCGCGCGGTCGCGTGCCGGCGCTTGAGCATGCCCGGCCCTTTGCCGTTACAATGGCATGATCGTCTTTGATCTTGGCTGTGCAAACGCCCATGTCTTTGAAGCCTGGTTCGCGTCGTCGGCGGCTTATGAAGACCAGGTGCAGCGCCGGCTGGTCGCCTGCCCGCTGTGCGGTGACACCGGCATCGGCAAGGCGGTGATGGCGCCGGCAGTGGCGGCAAAGGGCAACAAGCGCAGCGGTGGTGGTGACCGCGCCGCGCTGCTGGCCTTGCAGCGCCAGATGGAGGCCCAATCGGATTATGTCGGCGATGAGTTCGCCCGCCGCGCCAGGGCGATGCATGACGGCGACACGCCGGTGCGCAGCATCCACGGCGAAGCGACC
>JANYCM010000247.1 GCA_025360285.1 Sphingomonadales bacterium | reverse complement strand
TCGACGCATTCATCGCAGATGAACACCGTCGGCCCGGCAATGAGCTTGCGCACCTCATGCTGGCTCTTGCCGCAGAAGCTGCAATAGAGCGTGCTCTTTGAATCGCCCCCACTGAGCTTGGTCATGGCTTTCCTCTCTCGCTCGGTCGCGAGTGTAACTGTGAAACCCCGCCGCCGGCAAGCCCGGCGACGGTATCATTTGTCATATTGGTGCAACAACGCCCGATCGTTACGCATCCGAAAGGCGCGTTGCGTCTCACGCCGCCTTCAAAGCCTCGCCATCGGTCGGCATCGGCCGCTTGTCATAGACTTCATCGACCAGCCCAAAGGCCTTGGCTTCATCAGCCGACAGGAACTTGTCGCGTTCCATGGCGCGTTCGATGACATCCAGGTCCTGGCCGGTATGCTTGACATACAGCTCATTCATCGCGTGCCGAACGCGCAGAATCTCGCGCGCCTGGATCTCGATGTCAGTGGCCTGGCCCTGGGCGCCGCCCGATGGCTGATGCACCATGATGCGGGCATTCTTCAGCGCGACGCGCATCCCCGGTTCGCCGGCGGCGAGCAGGAAGCTGCCCATCGAGGCGGCCTGGCCGACGCAGCAGGTGCCAACGCGCGGGCGGATATATTGCATGGTATCATAAATCGCCATGCCGCTGGTGATCACCCCGCCCGGCGAGTTGATATACATGAAGATGTCCTTCTTCGGATTTTCCGATTCGAGGAACAGCAACTGGGCGACGATCACCGAGGCCATATGGTCTTCCACCTGGCCGGTCACAAACACGATGCGCTCGCGCAGCAGCCGCGAATAGATATCGAACGAGCGTTCGCCGCGGTTCGAGGTTTCGATGACCATCGGAATGAGGCCGGCGTGAATATCGAGCATGAATCACCTTCTTTACGTCTGCGCCAACGTCGGACGTTTGGCCGACAAGTTCAAGGGGTAGCTTCGCCGCGGCGCCGGCCGTGCCGCCGACTCAATCCGCCACCCCCGTCATCGCCGCCGAATCCCGCCACAGCGCCGCACCTGCCGCCGCATCGCGCGCCAGCACCGAAGGCTCAGGCCAGGTCAGCACCCCCTTGCGCAGCGACGCATAGACCAGCCCCGCCGGCGCCTCAGCCACGCTCGCCAGTTCGGTCAGCCCGCGCCCGGCATCGGACAGCCGGTTCATCCCCTTGCCGAACGGCACCATCAGCGGCAGCAGCGGCCAGACCAGCGCCCGCACCAGCCAGGCCTGATCGCGCACCAGCCCCGTCCCCGGCGTCAGCCCCGGATCATAGGCGAAGACCTGCCAACCCTTGTCCTGCGCCTCGGCCGAGGCCGCCAGATGCAGTGCCGTCATCAGATTGCACAGTTTCGACGCGGCATAGGCACGCATCCCCGCCGCCGCGGCGACCTTGTCGGTCCGGGGGTCGCGCTCCGGAAATGCCAGCAGCGTCGCATCGGCATGGCGCGGCGGCGGCACGCCGGTCTTTTCGGCCGGATCATGGGTGCCGCTCGATGTGATCACCACCCGCGCCCCCGGCGCCAGCCGCGGCTGCACCAGCCGCAGCAGCAGATAATGCGCCAGATGATTGCTGGCGAAGGTGGTTTCAAAGCCATCGACCGTCCGCCCTGCGACATCGGGGCGCTGGCCGCCGGCGTTGAGGATCAGCCCGTCGATCGGCCCCGGCGGCAGTTGCGCAGCAAAGCTGCGGACGCTGGCCAGGCTGGCGAGATCGAGCGGCAGCCCCGTCCACCCCGGCGGCGTGCGGGCCGGATCACGCACCCCCATGACCAGCGCGCCACCATCGGTCGCCAGCCGCGCCGCCGCCACGCGGCCCAGGCCGCTGCTTCCCCCCGTCATCACCGTCAGCATTGGCAATCCTTACGTTGTAAAGTTTACACCGCATAGATGGCCGGCTATGCCGCCGTCAAGAGGATGGCCCGTGGCAAGCAAAGCCTATCATCACGGCGAATTGCGGCCGGCGCTGGTAAGCGCAGCGCTCGATCTGCTGGAACGGGATGGCGCCGAAGCGCTCACGCTGCGCGGTCTGGCGCGCGCCGTCGGGGTCAGCGCCATGGCGCCCTATCACCATTTCGCCAACCGCGCCGATCTGCTGGTTGCCGTTGCTGCCGAAGGCTTCCGGCGGTTGCAAAGCCAGAAAATCCAGGCCCTGCACGCGTCGGGCGGCGATCCGGTGGCGGCGCTGGTGGCGGGCACGGCGTCCTATGTGGAATTCGTCGCCGATCATCCGCACCTCTACCGGCTGATGAAAGGCCCGGCCTTTGCCGATCGCGCCCCCCATCCGGAATTGCGCGCCGCCGCCGCCGCGCCGGCCGCCAGTCTGCTCGGCCTGATGGAAACCCTGCTGGCCGGGCGCCTCGCCACCATCACCCCGGCGCGTGGTGCACAGATTTTGTGGAGCCTGTCGCACGGCATCGGCATGCTGGTCGTCGATGGCCAGATCGATCGCGCCCTCGCCCCCGCCCTCGCCCGCGATGGTGCCCGGGCATTGATAATGGGCTGGATCGGGGAATAACCTCCCCGCCGCCACCAAGGAGGCAAACATGCGCGTGATGATATTCGTCAAAGCGACTGGGGATAGCGAACATGGCCTGGCGCCGTCGGCGTGGACCACGGAAATGATGGCCGCGATGGGCCGCTTCAATGATGAATTGCGCGCCGCCGGCGTGCTGATCATGGCCGAGGGCCTGATGCCCAGTTCGGCGGGCCGGCGCGTCGCCTTTGATGGCCCCGGCCGCAGCGTCAGCGACGGGCCGTTCGCCAACCCGCGCGACCTCGTCGCCGGCTTCTGGCTGTGGCAGGTCAAGGACATGGCCGAAGCGACCGCCTGGGTGCTGCGTTGCCCCAACCCGATGCCCGGCCCCAGCGAGATCGAAATCCGGCCGCTGCATGACCTCGGATAGGGTGTTTTCGGCACTTGGGCCTTTTCGGCCTCGGCGTTTTACCATCGCCGCAAATTTGGGGGTGGAGATTGGAATGCGATACGGCCGATGGCTGCTCCAATGCCTTGCGCTGGCAATCGCCCTGCTGCCCCTGCCGGCGCGCGGCCAGGATCTGCCGGCGCTGTTCAAGGCGGCCGAGGCGCAGACCAGCATCGGCTATTATTACGAAATGAACCAGATGAACGCCCGCAACGGCTCGATCATCGCCTATTCCACCGCGCCCGGCAAAACCGCCGCCGATGGTAACGGTGCGGACAGTCCCTATGCCGCTGCCCTTGCCGAACTCATCCGCCAATCGAATGAACCCGTCGAAATCGTCTTCCGCCGCGTCCGCGCCCGGGTGATCGGCGAAACCCAGAACGAACAGACGCCGTGGGAATCAACCTCACTGGTGTCGGACTTTTCGTTCCTGCCGCGCTGATGGCACCCTGACGGCGCGGTCTGCCCTTAATCCGGCGTGCAGCGCTGACCCCATTCGCTGCACGCCGTCCGCCGCGCATCTTCGCCCTTGACCCATTCGGCCAGCGCGCCGGCCTGTTCCCTGCGCTTGGCATCAAGCGCGGCGCGCTGGCGCTTGTCGGCCTCATCGGCACGGCGCAGCGCCGCCTGATAGGCATCCACGCGTCGCCGGTTTTCGATGGCTTCGGGCGTCAAATCATTGCCTTCCTGGCTCGCGCAGTTTCCCGGCCGCGGGCAGGATATTTCCGGCGCCGGCAGCGGTGGCGGCCGCGGCGCCGCCGCGAATTTCAGCGGTGGAAACGACGGCGGCGACCCGGAGACAAACACGGATTTGGCGTGCAGCACCCGCGCCGAACTGCCGCCGGAACTGCCACCGGAATTGCCGCTGGAACGCCCGCCCGAACGGCTGCTGTCCCCGCCGCCGCCGCTACCCGCGCTGCTGCTACCAGTGCGATCCGCCACGACCCGCGCCGCGATTGCCTGCTTCTGGGCCTGGGTCAGCTCCCCCGGCCGCGGCGGCGCAGTGGCGGCCTGTTGCGCCGCCTCCAGCCGGGCCCGGGCCTGATCGAGCGCCGCCATGCTGGTGACGACATTCTGCGATCGCGACCAATCCGATGATCCGCCGCCATTCGCCATGTTCTGCCGGGCAATCTGGTTCTGCTGCGCATTGGTTTGCGCCTGGTTGGCGAGGATCTGGTTGGACACCTTGCGCCCGACATCCATGATGGCCTGCGCAATCATCGCGTCGCGCCGTTCCTCATCGATCTGCCGCTGCCGTTCGCGCGCCGCGGCGGCCTGGCGTTCGGCGCGGGCACGGGCGATGTCGCGCTGCCGGTCGGCCTCGGCCTCGGCCTTGGCCAGCTCGATCCGCGCCAGATGGACATCATCGCTGCGTTGCCCCGCGGTCATCACACAGGGTTCGCCGGCTTTGCCATCCGGTGCCAGGCACACCCCGGCCCCATTGGGCACCAGCCCGGAAAATTGCCCGTTATAGACCGCCTTGCCGTTGATGATCAGCTGGGCATTGCCTGCCGGGGTCACCATGTCGGCGGCCATCGCCGGGGCCGTGATCATGAACAGAAGGACCCCCGGCCGGGCTGGATCAAGGCGCGTGATTGCCAGGCCGGTCGTCGCCTTCTGATAGGCGGTTGCCCCGTCCGGGGCGAACACCGCCGCGTCATCGCCGGTGCAGCCCGGCCACCAGACGATCCAGCCGGGCGGCGGCGCGGCCACCGGGCGGCACCGGGGATTGCGGCGCAGCGGCTGGCCGAGCGCATCGGCCTGCGGATAGCCCCCGGCCAGATTCACGGTCGCCCCGGTGATCGCGCGTTCAGGAACCACATAGGTGCCGGGCGGATAATCCCCCTTGGCGGCGGCGAGCCGCACGGTTACCGGCCCCGACCATTTCAGCGTACGGCGCGGATCACCCGTGAAGCCGGGCGGCGGCGCTGTCCCGGTAACGCGCGTGCCATCGGCCGTGATCATGCCGGTAATCGCCGTAAAGACACCGTCCTTGATCGTCAGCAATAGCCGGTCGCGGTTCGGGAAATCCAGCGCGGCGGTATCGGGGCCGGTCTGGTTGCCCAGATACAGGCCTTCGCCATTGTGGAACAGCCGGACACCCGGCGCCGAATCGACCAGTTTGCCGCCCACCACCGCCAGCGAATGTTCGGCATACCGCCATTGGTCACCAACATGGCTATAGGTCCGCTCCGGCACCGGGGTCAGTTCGCGGTCCCAATTCTTCAGCGCGCCGGGAACGCTGCCAAGCGACGTGAAAATGCCATATGTGTCACGGTCCCTGGTGCGATACCGCCCCACCCCATCGGGAAAACAGCCCTTGCTGTCGCCGCGATAGACCGCGTCGCCCGAACGGATTTCCACCCGAACCGGCTGGTTCTCGGCACAGGCCTTTTTGAAGTCGCGGGGGATGCGGTTGTCGGTGGTGGTGAATTTCACCTCGGGCTGCCAGTCCGGCGCCGTCAGCGCCGCCACCCATTCGGCGCCGGCGCGCAAGGGCGCCGAATTGGTCCAGGCCATGTTTGGGGATATCGGCCAGGGCGCAGCGGGCGGTGCGGCCGCCGGGGGCAGCGGTGCCGGCGCAGCAACCGGCGGTGGCGGAACCGCGCCGACCGCCCGGTTCATCGGGCTGCGCTGCCCCGGCAGCGTGATGCCGGCCTCGGCCGGATAGGGCTGCATCGGCATCGCCAGCAAAACCAGAACCGCAAGGGCCGACCAATGCGGAAATGCCATCTGCAACGCCCCAATATTCGCCGAATTTCCGGACCCCGGTATTGGCTTCCTCTACCGCGTTTGCGCAGCCATCGCCACGAATAATTACCGGTTGTTAATGTCAGCGATCAGCAAGGGCGGACGCGAAGTGTCCCACCGCCAGAGGGGCGAGGTCAGGTGTCTGCGTTATGTCGTTACAAGGCTTGGCGCATGATGTCATCAGACAGCGTCATGCACTAGGCCGTGAACTCATAAATGGCTAGGGTCGTGACGATGTGGATTTTGTTGTCTGGCAAGGCGTTAGGAGGGCGCGATGCGGCGCATCG
>JANYCM010000177.1 GCA_025360285.1 Sphingomonadales bacterium | reverse complement strand
CGCATTGGCTGGAACATCGTCACCGGCTATCTCGACAGCGGTGCCAAGGGTGCGGGCGCCGGCAAGCAGGTCACCCATGACATCCGCTACGACATTGCCGAGGAATTCATGGCAATCCAGTACGGCTTCTGGGAAGGCAGTTGGGAGGACGATGCTCGGCGCTGCGACCGCGAAACAGGCGTCTTCACCGATCCGGCCAAGGTGCATCGCGTCGTGCATGACGGCGAATACTTCCACGTCAACGGCGTCCATCTGTGCGAACCCTCGCCGCAGCGAACGCCGGTCCTGTACCAGGCCGGATCGTCATCGAAGGGCACCACCTTTGCCGCCCGCCACGCCGAATGCGTGTTCGTGGGTGGCAATTCGCAGACCAAGATGGTCGCCGATGTCGCCAAGCTGCGTGCTCTGGCGGTCGAGGCTGGCCGCGACCGATCGGAAATTCTCGTGTTCGCCTTGGCAACCGTCATCACTGCGGCGACCGATGCGGAAGCCGAAGCCAAATTCGAAGATTACAAGCAATATGCCAGTACATCCGGCGCGCTGGCATTGATGGGCGGGTGGACCGGCATCGATTTTTCAAAGCCCGAACTGGTCAGCGCCACGGCTGCCACCAGCAATGCGATCCAGGGCGCCGCCGCCGCGTTCACCGCCGGCGGACCCGGTGCGCACCGTGACGTGGAAAGCATCGGGCGCGCCGTGGCGCTGGGCGGCGGCGGTCCGGTGCTGGTGGGTGGGCCCAAGCGCATGGCCGATCAGCTCGAAGCCTGGGCCGACGCGGCCGACCTCGATGGCTTCAACCTCGCCTACGCCGTCATGCCCGAAACATTTGTCGATGTGGTCGAGCATCTGGTGCCGGAATTGCAGCGCCGCGGCCTGTTGAAGAAGGACTATGCCCCCGGCACCTACCGTGACAAGCTGTTCGGGCGCGGCCCGCGTCTTGGTGACAATCATCCGGGCGCTGCGAGCCGGCTGCTGTGGGGCCAGAAGCCGGGGTGATGGCCAGCGGCGTGGAAACGACGCAGCGGCCGTGGCGCGGTGGCCTGGCGGCCAAATGGCCGTCGATCGGCGTCATCCTGTTTGCGCAGGTGACAGCGATGGCGGTGTGGTTTGCCTCGGCGGCCATTGCGGCGGCGCTGGCGCGCAGCGCACCGCTGTCGGGCTTTGAAACGGCGATGCTGACCAGCGCCGTGCAGGCGGGGTTCGTCTGCGGCACGCTGGCCAGCGCCTTTCTGGGCGTGCCCGATCGCTTCGATCCGCGGCGCATCTTCATGATCGCGGCACTCGCCGCCGCCGCTGCCTCTGCGACACTGGCGATGTTGCCGCCAACCGGGGCCGGCATCCTGCTCCTGCGGTTTCTCACCGGCCTTGCGCTGGCAGGCGTTTACCCGATCGGCATGCGCCTGGCGGCGACCTGGGCTTCCGGCGACCTTGGCCTGCTTGTCGGGTTGCTGGTCGGGGCGCTGACCCTGGGTTCGGCGAGCCCGCACTTGCTCGCGGCCTTTGGCCAGTTCGATTGGCGCACCATCTATCTGGTCGCCGCTGGCCTGGCCGCTTGCGGTGGCCTGGCGATTCTGGCGGCGGGCGTCGGCCCGAATGTGCCCCGGCAAGTCCGCCTTGATACCGGACGCATATCGCAGGCGTGGCGCAACCCCGCCCTGCGCCTCGCCAATCTGGGCTACCTCGGGCACATGTGGGAACTTTACGCCATGTGGACCTGGCTGGCGGTGTTCCTGGCGGCCAGTTTCACATTGTCGGGGGTTGCGGACGCCCATGGTCTGGCGGAGCTGGCGACGTTTGCGGCGATTGCGGCCGGGGCGATCGGTGCCTGGCTTGGCGGGGTCTGTGCCGATCGCTGGGGACGCACGACCGTCACCATCGCGGCAATGGCCGCCAGCGGCGTGTGTGCGGCGGCGATGGGCTGGTTGCTTGGGTCGCCGCCCGGCGTCGTCATCGCCGTCGCCGTGGTCTGGGGCATCACCATCATTGCGGATTCGGCCCAGTTTTCGGCCAGCATTGCCGAACTCAGTGATCCTGAAACGGTTGGCACCATGCTGACGCTGCAAACCTGTGCGGGCTTCCTGCTGACGCTGGTGAGCATCCAGCTTGTCGCGCCTGTGTCACAGGCGTTCGGCTGGCCCGGCGCCTTCACAATGCTGGCGATCGGGCCGTTCCTGGGTTGCATCGCGATGGCACGGCTTCGCGCCAGCCCGGATGCGGCGCGCATGGCAGGTGGGCGGCGTTAAGTCGCTTTGGCGCCGATCAGGCGCCCGCTGCCGACAGCGCCTGATCCAGATCGGCGATGATATCGTCGATATGCTCGAGGCCGATCGACAGGCGCACATAGCCCGGCGAAACGCCGGTCGCCATCTGCGCGTCGGCATCGAGTTGCGAATGGGTGGTGGAGCGGTCGTTCGCCTGGATGGCCCGGTTCCGCCGGCGGGCCCGCGACTACGAGCGGCTGGCCGGCACAGGGCGCCTGATCGGCGCCAAAGCGACTTAACGCCGCCCACCTGCCATGCGCGCCGCATCC
>JANYCM010000173.1 GCA_025360285.1 Sphingomonadales bacterium | reverse complement strand
GGATGCCGTCGAAGCGGCAAATTCGGGCCATCCCGGCATGCCGATGGGCATGGCCGATGCCGCGACGGTGCTGTTTGCCCGCCACCTGAAGTTCGATCCGGCGGCGCCGCGCTGGGCCGATCGTGATCGCTTCGTGCTGTCGGCCGGCCATGGATCGATGCTGATCTATGCGCTGCTGCATCTGACCGGCTATGACCGGCCGACGCTGGAGGACATTCGCAACTTTCGCCAATTGGGCAGCCCCTGTGCGGGCCATCCGGAAAATTTTGAACTGGCCGGCATTGAAACCACCACCGGGCCCTTGGGGCAGGGGCTGGCGACCGCCGTTGGCATGGCGATGGCCGAACGCCATCTGAATGCCGAATTCGGTGATGCGCTGGTCGATCATCGCACCTGGGTGATTGCCGGCGATGGCTGCCTGATGGAGGGCATCAGCCATGAAGCCATTGGCCTTGCCGGGCATCTGAAGCTGGGCCGGTTGAATGTGCTGTGGGATGACAATCGCATCTCGATCGATGGGCCGACGTCGCTTTCGACCTCGGAAGATATCGCGATGCGCTTTGCCGCCGCCGGGTGGCATGTGGTGGCCTGCGATGGCCAGGATGCCGAAGCGGTTGATGCGGCGTTGACCGCCGCCGCCGCCGATCCGCGGCCATCCCTGATCGCCTGCCGCACCACCATCGGCTTTGGTGCCCCGACCAAGGCGGGGACCAGCGGTTCGCATGGGTCGCCCTTGGGGGCCAAGGAGATTGAAGGCGCGCGGGCGGCGCTGGGCTGGGATTGGCCGCCGTTCGTGGTGCCGGATGATATCCGTGCCGATTGGCTGGCGGTGGGTGGCCGCGGCGCGGCGGACCGTGCGGCCTGGGACGCGCGGCTGGCGGCGGCACCGCAGGCGGGTGACTTTACCGCGCGCATGGCGGGCGACCTGCCGGCGGCGGCAGTGGCGGCGCTTGAGGCGCATATCACCGGGCTGATCGCCGCGCCGCAGAAGATCGCGACGCGCAAGGCCAGCGAAATTGCCCTGGCCGCGATCAATCCGGCGGCGCCGGCGATGTTCGGCGGATCGGCGGACCTCACCGGATCGAACAACACGCGGACCAAGGACCAGGCGGCGTTCACCGCCGACAATTACGCCGGCAGCTATATCTTTTATGGCATCCGCGAATTCGGCATGGCGGCGGCGATGAACGGCATCGCGCTGCACGGCGGCTGCATCCCTTATGGCGGCACGTTCCTGGTGTTTTCGGATTATATGCGCAACGCCATCCGAATGTCGGCGTTGCAGGGCATCCGCGTCATCTATGTGCTGACCCATGATTCGATCGGGCTGGGCGAAGATGGCCCGACGCATCAGCCCATCGAACATCTGCTGTCGTTGCGCGCCATTCCCAATCTGGCGGTCTATCGCCCTGCCGATGCGGTGGAAACGGCGGAGGCCTGGGCGCTGGCGCTGGCCGATGAAAACCGGCCGTCGGTACTGGCGCTCAGCCGGCAGAATCTGCCGCACTTGCGGCTGGTGGCGGGCGCTAACCTGACGGCGAAGGGCGGCTATCGCCTGCGCACGGCGACGGCGGCGCGGCAGGTGGTGTTTCTGGCGACAGGCTCCGAAGTCGAAATCGCCGTGGCGGCCGCGGCCGCGCTGGAGGCCGATGGCATCGGCTGTGATGTCGTGTCGATGCCGTGCTGGGAGGTGTTTGACGCGCAACCCGCCGCCTATCGCGCCGAAATTCTGCCGGCAGATGCCGTTATCGTTTCGGTGGAGGCGGGGCTGACGATGGGCTGGCAGCGTTATACCGGGGCACGCGGGCTCAATCTGGGCGTTGACAGCTTTGGTGCCTCGGCGCCGATCGAGGCGCTGTATCAGCATTTCGGCCTGACGGCGCCGCAGGTGGCGGCGCGGGTGCGGGCGCATCTGGCGCAATAATTCACAGCAAGGGAAACGCATCATGGCCATCAAGGTCGCCATCAACGGATTTGGCCGCATCGGCCGCAATGTGCTGCGCGCCATTCACGAAGCGAAGCGTGACGATATCGTCGTCGTGGCGATCAACGATCTTGCCGATGCCACCGCCAATGCCCGGTTGCTGGCGCGTGATTCGGTGCATGGCCCTTATCCCGGCACGGTCAGCGTCGATGGCGACCATATTGTTGTCGATGGCCACCGCATCCTGGTGACCGCCGAGCGGGACCCGGCCAAGCTGCCGCACGCTGCGTTGGGCGTCGATATTGCGCTGGAATGCACGGGATTTTTCACCGCCGCCGACAAGGCCGCGGCGCATCTGACGGCGGGCGCCAAGCGCGTGCTGATTTCCGCGCCGGGCAAGGGTGTCGATCTGACGGTGGTGTACGGCGTCAACCATGACCAGTTGAAGGCCGAACACAAGATCGTGTCCAACGCGTCGTGCACGACCAATTGCCTCGCCCCTGTCGCAATGGTGCTCGATCGTGAATTCGGCCTGGTTAAGGGCCTGATGACGACGATCCACAGCTATACCAACGACCAACGCATCCTCGACCAGATCCACGAAGACCCGCGCCGGGCGCGGGCGGCGGCGCTGTCGATGATCCCGACGACGACGGGCGCGGCGCGCGCCGTAGGCGAAGTGCTGCCGCAACTGAAGGGCAAGCTCGATGGTTCGGCGGTGCGCGTGCCGACGCCGAATGTCAGCCTGATCGACCTGACC
This sequence comes from Sphingomonadales bacterium, assembly GCA_025360285.1. Taxonomy (GTDB): domain Bacteria; phylum Pseudomonadota; class Alphaproteobacteria; order Sphingomonadales; family Sphingomonadaceae; genus Sandarakinorhabdus. The sequence goes on along the minus strand of JANYCM010000173.1, from coordinate 3,371 downwards.
TTCATCGCCGGGCGCGATGTCACCAAGGCCGAGGTCAATGCCGCGCTGAAGGCGGCGGCCGAGGGCGAACTGAAGAATATTCTCGCCTATACCGAGGAGCCGCTGGTTTCGATCGATTTCAACCATGATCCGGCGTCATCGACTGTCGATGCCCAGGAAACATCGGTGATCGGCGGCAATATGGTGCGGGTGATCTCCTGGTACGACAATGAATGGGGCTTTTCCAACCGCATGGCCGATACCGCCGTGGCGATGGGCAAGCTGATCTGATCGGCGGCAGGGGGGCAGTCGATGGGATTTCACACGATTGACGATATGCCGGCGCTGACCGGCAAACGCGTGCTGGTCCGTGAGGATCTGAACGTGCCGATGGCGGACGGCGTGGTCAGCGACAATGCCCGGCTGCGCGCCGCGGTGGGGACCATTGCGGCGCTGGCTGATCGCGGCGCCTTCGTGCTGGTGCTGGCACATTTCGGCCGGCCCAGGGGCAAGGTCGTCGCCGCTGACAGCCTGACACCGGTGGTGCCGGCGCTGGCCGATCTGCTGGGCCGGCCGGTGGCGTTCATTGCCGATTGCGTCGGGCCGGTGGCGGTGGCCGGCGTCGCGACGCTCAAGGCCGGCGACATTGCCATCCTCGAAAACACCCGCTTCCATCCCGGCGAGGAAGCCAATGATCCGGCGTTCGTGGCGGCGCTGGCGGCCAACGGCGATTTCTATGTGAATGATGCCTTTTCGGCGGCGCACCGCGCCCATGCCTCCACCGAAGGCCTGGCGCATGTGCTGCCGGCCTTTGCCGGGCGTGAGATGCAGGCCGAACTGGAGGCGCTGGAAAAGGCGCTGGGCAACCCCGAACATCCGGTGGCGGCGGTCGTCGGCGGTGCCAAGGTTTCGTCCAAGCTCGATGTGCTGGCGCACCTGGTGACACGGGTCGATCATCTGATGATCGGCGGCGGCATGGCCAATACCTTCCTCGCGGCGCGCGGTGTCGATGTCGGCAAGTCGCTGTGCGAACATGACCTGGCGGCGACGGCGCTCGACATATTGGCGCGGGCCGAGGCGGCGGGCTGCACCGTGCACCTGCCCTATGATGTGGTGGTGGCAAAGGAATTTCGGGCCCATGCGCCATCGCGCACCTGCAATATCCATGATGTGGCGGCCGATGAGATGATCCTCGATCTGGGGCCCGCGGCGGTCGAGGCGCTCGGCGATGCGCTGAAGACCTGCAAGACGCTCGTCTGGAACGGCCCGCTCGGGGCATTCGAGATGGAGCCTTTTGATCGAGGCACCGTCGCGCTCGCCCGCATTGCGGCGGCGCAGACCCGCAGCGGCAGCCTGTTGTCGGTGGCCGGCGGCGGCGATACGGTGGCGGCGCTGAACCGTGCCGGGGTGACGGGCGATTTCAGCTTTGTCTCCATGGCCGGCGGTGCCTTTCTGGAATGGATGGAAGGCAAGCCGCTGCCGGGGGTATTGGCGTTGGAGCGGGGGACGGCATGACGATCGATACCGACCGGCTTTGGGAAAAACTCTATCCGGCCGCCTGGAAACTGGCGCGATCTGCCGACAGCATTTTTGACCGCATCGGCGAGGCATTCCGCGGCATCCGTGACCTGAAGGGCGAAGAATTCCCGCCTGAAGAACGCCTTATCTACAATGAAATAACGGTGCGGATGACCCGCGCCGGGGCGGTGGTTGAAAACGGCGCCGTCACGATCGGCGCAGTGGCCAACACACTGAAAACCATGACCGAAACAGAAGCTACCGAGATTGCCGAGAGCATTTTCGAACTATTTGTCCAGGTGGCTGAAATTCACTTCAAGGCTTGACCGGGACAAGGTGGGGCGATAGTTTGTTTTACGTGTTAAACGCGGTTTTCCTGGAGGCCTGACATGCTTGGCGTCCGTCTCGAACCTGAACTGGAAGCGCAATTGGCGGCGGTCGCCCATGCGGCTGGTCGAACCAAAAGCGATATCGCCCGCGAGGCGGTGCGGCGCTATGTCAAGGATCATGATGCGGCCTATCGTGCCGAATGTCGCCGCCAATCGCTGGTGGCTGCCGCGCAGCCACGGACGGTGGATGATGGTTTTTGGGAAAGTCTCGCCGGGGAAACCTGGGATGATGGCGGTTCGCGTGACCAGAAGCCGGCATGAAACGCGGTGATGTGATCAAGGTCGCCGGAACCGGAGATTTTGCCGGCAAGCCGCGCCCGGCGGTCGTCGTGCAGGCTGATGAATTTTGTGAGACGCATGGCAGCCTGACCGTAATTCCCTTGACGTCACAGCGCCAACATTCGTTGATGTTTCGCATCCCCGTGCCGGCAAATGACACCACCGGATTGTTGATCAACAGCGAAGCGGAGATCGACAAGATACAATCGGTGCGGCGCGATCGCACCCGTGAAATCATCGGCACTGTCGATCTCTGGTCGATGCAGCGTATTGATCAGGCGCTGCGCGAATGGCTTTCCCTCTAGCATCACGAGTATGACCATGACTGCAATGACCCCGACTGTCCGCGCCATCCTCGCCAATTATGAAAGCGACAATCCCGGCACCAAGGCCAATCTGGCACGCATCCTGATGCAGGGCCGGCTCGGCGGCACCGGCAAGCTGGTCATCCTGCCGGTCGATCAGGGTTTCGAACATGGCCCGGCGCGCAGCTTTGCGCCGAACCCCGATGCCTATGATCCGCATTATCATTTCCAGCTGGCGATCGATGCCGGCCTGTCGGCCTATGCGGCGCCGCTCGGCATGATCGAGGCAGGGGCGGATAGCTTTGCCGGTCAGATCCCGACCATCCTCAAGGTCAACAGTTCCAACAGCTGGGCGACCAGCATCAACCAGGCGGTGACCGGCACGGTTGACGATGCGCTGCGGCTGGGCTGTTCGGCGATCGGCTTCACCATCTATCCCGGCGCCGACGATATTTTTGAACTGATGGAGGAAATCCGCGAATTGTCGCAGGAGGCCAAGGCCGTCGGCATCGCCACCGTCATCTGGTCCTACCCGCGCGGCGGCGAGATTTCCAAGGCCGGGGAACTGGCGCTCGATGTCGGCGCCTATGCGGCGCACATGGCGGCGCTGGCCGGGGCGCATATCATCAAGGTCAAGCTGCCGACCGATCATATCGAGCAGAAGGACGCCAAAAAATCCTATGAAGGCCATGACTGGTCGGCGCAATCGACCCGCGTATCGCACGTCGTGAAGTCCTGCTTCAACGGCCGCCGCATCGTGGTGTTTTCGGGCGGCGCCGCCAAGGGTGCCGATGCGGTGTATCAGGACGCGCGCGACATTCGTGATGGCGGCGGCAATGGCTCGATCATCGGCCGCAACACCTTCCAGCGCCCGCGCGCCGAAGCGCTGGCGATGCTCGAC
>JANYCM010000143.1 GCA_025360285.1 Sphingomonadales bacterium | reverse complement strand
GGATGCGGTCGCTGGTCAGCCGCCGGGCTTCGAGGCGGCGTTTGAGAAAGCCATAGAAGAACTGGTCGCGCAGCACCCGAGGCGTGAAATGATAGGCAAGGCGCTCCACGAGTGTCCAGCGGATCGAATCGCGGTCGCGATCGCGGTTGGCCGGGGTGCACCAGAAACCGGCGCTATAGGCGATGTCGCCCTGTTTGTTGACGCGGTGGATGATCTCATGATCCTCCAGCACCAGGTTCCAGCGCCGGGCATCGAAGCCGCCGGCGCGGCGCAGGCTGGCCGTGCAGAATGCCTGGCCGGCGCCGCCGGCATGGCATTGCGTCGGCAACAGCCGGGCGACGATCGCCATGTGCAGCGCGGCGGCGATGTGACGGCGGCGCGGCACCCCGGCATCGACATAAAAGGCCCCGGCGACGGCGTAGCGGCCATCGGCGAGCAGGGCGCCGGCCTTGCCGAGATAATCCGCCGGATACCAGGTATCGGCATCGCACGTCGCCAGCCAGCGGGTGCGCACCGCGGCAAGGCCGGTGGCCAGCGCCTGGACCTTGCCCGGACGCCGCTCGTGGAGCAGCGTGAAGGCAAGGCCGAGGCGCCGGCAGGCAGCGGCGGCGACGCCGGCGCTGCCATCTGTGGAGCCGTTATCGACCAGAATCAGTTCGAAACCTTCATCCTGGCCGGCGAGGCTGGCGAGGGTGCGGGCGATATAATCGCGTTCGTTGAAGAAGGGGATGACGACCGACCAATCGGGGCGCCGTGCCGTTGCGGGGGCGGCGATGGTCCAGGACGCATCACCATCATCATGTGCCTGCGCCGTTGCTGGTTCCAGATACATCGCGACCCACCCGCTGTTGACAGTGAACGTCCGCACTGTCGGTTGCCATTGATGCCCCGGCGCAGCGCCTCTCCGCCGTGCCGGGCGGCAACCCCTGGGCCCGGCCGTTCCCCCGGCGGTGCCCATGCGTTCCCGAAATGTAAGACGGTGCCGCACCGGCCCACCCGCAGCGTGATGGCGAAATTTTTGCGAAATAATTTCGCTACGATGACGAAACGGTCGCTTTGAGCGGCTCGACAGGCCGGTGGCGGCGGCGCAATGTGCCGGCAAATCAACAGCATCAGGGGTCTGCCATGTCGATCAATCGCCGGGAATTCGTGTCGGCAACAGCGCTGTCCGGATTGGCGCTGGGGCTGGCGTCACCGCTGCGCGCGGCGCCGTCCGCCGCCGATTCACGGCTCGCCGCGCTGTTTGAGGGGTTCTTCTATGAAGGTGTCGATGAAAGCCCGGAAGGCGCCACCGGCCTGGGCCTCGACAAGGGCAGCCGCGCCGGCCTGAAGTCGCGGCTCAATGATTATTCCGCTGCCGGCAAGGCGCAGCGTCATGCGCGCGCCGTGGATCGGTTGCAGCGGCTGCAGGCGATCGACAAGGCGGCGCTGTCGCCGGCGTCGGCGCTGGATTATGATGTCGTCGAATATGATCTGGTGCGCAGCATAAAGGCCGAGGATCGTTTCAGCTTCGGGTCGGCGCGCGGCAATTTCCAGCCCTATGTGATCACCCAGCAGCAAGGCCCGTATCGATCGATCCCGGATTTCCTCGATTCGCAGCACAAGATCAGCACTGCCGATGATGCCGAGGCCTATCTGGCCCGGCTGGCGGCGTTCCCCAAGGCGCTTGATGACAGCCTCGATCGCCAGATGGCCGATGCCGGGCACGGGGTGTTTGCGCCGGATTTCGCGCTGGATGTGACCTTGCAGCAGTTGCACGCGCTGCGCGGCCAGCCGGCGGCGACGACGGTGCTGGTCGAATCGCTGGTGCGTCGGGCCGGGACGGCCGGACTGCCTGGTGATTATGGCCCGCGCGCCATCGCCATCGTCGAAACCCAGGTGTTTCCGGCGTTTGACCGCCATATTGCCGCCATTACGGGCCTGCGTGCCAAAGCGGTCCATGATGCCGGCGTCTGGCGGCTGCCCGATGGCGACGCTTATTATGCCGCCGCGGTCAAAAGCTCGACAACCACCGAACTGACGCCGGCCGAGGTCCACAAGCTCGGGCTTGACCAGGTCGCCGAGATCAGTGCGCGGCTTGACGTGATGCTGAAGGCGCAGGGGCTGACGAAGGGCAGCGTCGGGGACCGGTTGACGGCGCTCAATGCCCGGCCCGACCAGCTTTATGCCAATGATGATGCCGGGCGCGCGGCCTTGCTGGCGCAGCTCAATGCCCAGATCAAGGATGCCTATCCCCGCCTGCCGGGGGCCTTTGCAACGCTGCCCAGGGCGCCGGTGGAAGTGCGGCGCGTGCCGGCCTTCATCCAGGATGGTGCCTCGAACGGCTATTATAATGGCGCGGCGCTCGATGGCTCGCGCCCGGCGGCCTATTACATCAATCTGAAGGACACGCATGAATGGCCAAAATACAGCCTGCCGACGCTGACCTATCATGAGGCGGTGCCGGGGCATCATTTGCAGATCAGCATTGCCCAGGAATCGGGCGACATTCCGCTGATCCGCAAGCGCGGTTTCTATTCGGCCTATTCGGAAGGCTGGGCGCTATATGCCGAACAGATTGCCGATGAACTGGGGGTCTATGCCGATGATCCGCTGGGGCGCATTGGCTATCTGCAAAGCTTCCTGTTCCGGGCGGCGCGGCTCGTTGTCGATACCGGCATGCACTACAAGCGCTGGAGCCGCGAGAAATCCATTGATTACATGGTCGCCGCCACCGGCTTTGCTCCCGGCCGCGCGGCACGCGAGATCGAACGCTACAGCGTCGGCCCGGCGCAGGCGCTTAGCTACAAGGTTGGCCATACGCAATGGGTGCGGCTGCGCGAGGCGGTGAAGGCCAAACAGGGCGCGGCGTTCGACCTGCGCAAATTCCATGACATATTGAAGCTGGGGGCGATGCCGCTGGTGATCCTCGAACGGGAAGCGATGAAGCGCGCATGATGATCCGGTCTTTTGCCACGCTGCTGGCCGCAACGGCACTTGCCACCGGGCTTCACGCCGAACCCGCCAAGCCTGCCAAGTGGGACGTCAATGCGCCCCCTGGTGCGACGCTGCGCCAGGTGCCGATCCGCACCGATGAAGGCAGCTGGATGGACCTGGATGTCAGCCCCGATGGCAAGACGATCGCCTTTGCCCTGCTGGGCGATATCTACACGATCCCGATCGGCGGCGGCACGCCGACCCGCATTGCGGAAGGCCTGGCCTGGGAGGTGCAGCCGCGCTCTTCGCCCGATGGCAAGCGCATCGCCTTCACCTCCGATCGCGGCGGCGGTGACAATATCTGGCTGATGGACGCGGACGGCGGCAACAAGCGCCAGGTGACGAAGGAGGACTTCCGCCTGCTCAACCAGCCGACCTGGTCCAAGGACGGGCGCTTCATCGCCGCCAAAAAGCATTTCACCACCGGGCGGTCGCTCGGCACCGGCGAAATCTGGCTTTATGCGGTGTCGGGTGGTGCCGGCGTGCCGCTGGTCAAGCGCGCCAATGACCGGTTGCAGAAGGAATTGGGCGAACCCGTCTATGCTGCCGACGGCCGCAGCATTTACTATACCCGCAACGTCACGCCGGGGCCGATCTTCCAATATGCCCAGGATTCGAACACCGATCTGTTCGATATCGAACGCTATGACCTCGCCAGCGGCGAAGTGTCACCCGTCGTCACCGGCGCCGGCGGATCGGTGCGCCCGGCGCCGTCGCCCGATGGCAGTGCCATTGCCTTTGTCCGCCGCGAACGCGCCCGGTCCAAGCTGTATGTGAAGGACCTGGCCAGCGGCGAGGAGCGCAAGATCTATGATGCGCTCGACCAGGATGTGCAGGAAACCTGGGCGGTCAGCGGCGTCTATCCCAACATGGCCTGGACGCCCGATGGCCACAGCATCATCTTCTGGGCCGGCGGCAAGATCCGCCGTGTCGATCGCGATGGCAGGAACGCCGCCGTCATCCCCTTCCGCGTCGATGACAGCCGCACCGTTCTTGATGCCACCCATCCGGTGACCCCGGTGGCGCCCGATCATTTCACCACGACAATGCCGCGCTTCGCCGCCGTATCACCCGATGGTGCCAGCGTGGTGTTCGAATCGCTGGGGAAACTATGGCTGAAACCCATGGCCGGCGGTGCACCCCACCGGTTGACCAATGGCGGCGACGGGCTGGAACTGTTCCCGACCTGGTCGCGTGACGGTCGCAGCATCGCCTATATCGCCTGGACCGATGCCGGGCTGGGGCAAGTCGCCATCATCCCCGCCGCCGGTGGCAAGCCGCGCATCGTCACGACGGTGCCCGGCCATTACGCCCGGCCGGAATTTTCGCCCGATGGCCGGACGATCGTGTTTGAACAGCATGACGATGGCGGCCTGACGTCGCCGCGCTTCGCCACCGACCCGGGCGTCTGGCGCGTTGCCACTTCCGGCGGGGCCCCGGTGCGGGTGGCGCGCGGCATGGCCGAACCGCAGTTCGGCGCCGCCAGTGATCGGGTGTTCATGATCGCTGAAGAGGGCGGCAAGCGGCAATTGGTCAGCACGAACCTTGAAGGCGAGGCCAGGCGTATTCATGCCCAGGGCGAACTGGTCAGCGATTTCCAGGTGTCGCCCGCCGGTGATTTGTTTGTCTTCCGCCAGAATTACCAGGCGTTCGTCATGCCGCTGATGCCCGGCGGCCAGGCGGTCGAGGTGGCCAGCGACGCGCGATCGCTGCCGATCACCCGCGTCAGCGGCGATGGCGCCAACTGGATCCATTGGTCGAACGCCGGCAAGCAGGTGCATTGGAGCCTCGGCCCGACGCTGTTCACCGCCGATACCGCCGCCCTGTTCGCCGCTGCGCCGCCCATCGAAGGGTCTGCCAAATTCGCTGCCCCCACCAGCGGCGTTTCGCTGGCCATGGATGTGGCCGCCGATAAGCCGGCCAGCACCATCGCCTTCACTGGCGCACGCCTGCTCACCATGGCGGGGGACGGGGCCGGGGCGATCGACGATGGCACCATCGTCGTGCGCGGTGACCGCATCCTCGCCATCGGCCCGCGCGCCACCACGCCGGTGCCGGCCGGGGCACAGCTGGTCGATGCCCGCGGCAAGACGATCATGCCCGGGCTGATCGACGCCCATGCCCATGGCCAACAGGGTGAGGATGACCTGGTGCCGCAGCAGAACTGGCAGCTGATCCAGAACCTCGCCCTCGGCACCACGACGATCCACAATCCGTCGTCGCGGGCCGCCGAAATCTTCGCCGCCGGTGAACGCCAGCGTGCCGGGATGTTGCTGGCCCCCCGCATCTTTTCGTCGGGGGAGATCGTCTATGGCGCCAAGGCCGCCGATGTTTACGCCCAGATCGACAGCCTTGACGATGCCATGGCGCATGTCCGCCGCCTGAAGGCCGAAGGCGCCCATAGCATCAAGAATTACAACCAGCCGCGCCGCGAACAGCGCCAGCAACTGGTGATGGCGGCACGGGCGCAGGATATCCAGGTCGTTGCCGAGGGCGGATCACTGTTCGGGCTGGACATGACGATCATCGCCGATGGCAATTCGACGCTGGAACATAATATCCCGCTGTCGGTATTTTATGACGATGTGGTGCAATTTTTCTCGGAAAGCCGCACCAATTACACGCCAACGCTCGTGGTTACCTTTGGCGGGCTCGCCGGCGATCCCTATTGGCGCCAGGCGACCGATGTCTTCGCCCAGCCTTTGCTCCAGGCGCATACCCCGCCGGCGCGGCTCGCCGCCGAAACCGTCCGCCGAGTGAAGGCCCCCGAGAGCGACTTCGTCGATGGCCTCAGCGCCCGTGAAGCCAAGAAACTTTCGCAACGCGGCGTGCTGGTGTCGATCGGCGCGCATGGTCAACAGGCCGGTATCGGCCCGCATTGGGAACTCTGGTCATTCGTTAAGGGCGGCATGACGCCGGTGGAGGCCCTGCGCGCCGGCACCATCGTCCCGGCACGGTCACTGGGCTTCGCCGCCGATATCGGCTCGCTGGAACCCGGCAAGCTCGCCGATCTCATCGTCCTCGATGCCGATCCGAGTGCCGATATCCACAACAGCCAGAAGGTCGCGCAGGTCATGCTCGGCGGCCGGCTTTATGACGCGCTGACGATGAATGAAATGGTTTCAGGAACGAAGCGCCGGCTGCCCTATTGGTGGGAGACGGGGAAATAGGACAAGGGAAGGGCAGGTGTGCGCGCGCGTTTTGTCATCCCGGGCTTGACCCGGGACCTAGTTTTTCTTGGTAGCCGCAAGAGCAGCCGACGACACAGAGAAAAAGCTGGGTCCCGGATCCAGCCCGGGATGACGATTCAATCCAAGTGCAATCCCGGTTAAATCACTGACCGATACTTTGCGGCAGAGGGGTCGGCTGGGCTCTGGCCGATCATGGGCCCGCCCGCCCCCTCATTCCGCCAGCATCATTACCGCGCGCAGCCCAGGCCCATTGTCCCACAGCGCCAGCGAGCCGCCGTGCAGCCGCGCCACGGCCTCGACCAGTGCCAGTCCCAGGCCCGATCCGGCGCTGTGCCGCGACGGGTCGAGGCGGGAGAAGCGGCGCTTGGCCTCTTCGCGGCGGTCGGCGGCGATGCCGGGGCCGTCATCGGCGACGGTCAGCGACAGGCGGTTGTTGCTGCGCGCCGCCGACACCGTGATGCGGGTAGCGCCTTCGGCATAGTGCAGGGCATTTTCCACCAGATTCACCAGCGCCTGCTGCACAAGTTCGCGGTGCAGGGTGATGGTGCCAACGCGTTCCCCGCCGCGGCGCAAGGTGATCCCGGCGTCTTCGGCGACGGGGCCGAAGACTTCGATCAGGTCACCGATCAGGGCATCGACATCGGTGGCGACAAAGCGATCGCGGCCGATGCCGGCCTCGGCGCGGCTGATCTGCAGGGCCATGCCGAGCATCGCCAGCACCTGGTCAGCCTCGGTGGCGACGCTGTCGAGCGCGGCCATTGCACCGCTGTCGGCGGTTTCATCGCGGGCGCGTTCCAGGGTGGATTTCAGCCGGGTGAGGGGTGATCGCAGATCATGCGCCAGGCCATCGGTGACGATGCGCAATTCGCCGACCAGCGCCTCGACCCGCGCCAGCATGGTGTTGACGGCGGCGGCCAGCGCATCAAAGGCATCATTGCTGCCATCGCGCGGCACCCGTTGTGACAAGTCCCCGCTGGCCACCGCTGCCGCCGTGGTGGTGACCGACCGCAGCCGCGTGTTGATGATGCGGCCGAGCAGCACCGCCATCAGAAGCGCCAGCGGCAGCGCGATGAGCAGCGCGGCGACAATGGCTTCGGCGTTGATGCTGGTGAGCCGCAGATTTTCCTCCAGCACCCGCCCGGTCAGCAGATGCGCGCCCTGGGGCAGGGCGGTGGCGATGACCTCCATGCGTTCCGGCCGGTCGCCGCCGGTGCGCATCAGGGTCAGCGTGTGCCAATGGTCATCATTAGCCACATTGCCAGGCCAGGCGGCAAGGTTGCCGGCGATGACCCGGCGATCGGCGTGGACGAGCAGCGCGACGATATCATGCGCGTCGGTCGCATCGAGCCGGGCGGCGATCAACTGTGACAGTCCGCGCTCGCCGCCGCTCTGGAACCCGGCGAGCAGATCATTGCGCAATTCGGCTACGATGCCGCGCTGCTGCTGCGCCACGGCGCGCGTGGTGGCGGCATAGACATAGGCGAGCAGCAGGCCCGACAGCAGGATCTGCAGGCCAAAGACCAGCGCCACCAGCCGCGCCGTCGCCGACGCCAGGCCCAGCCGGCTGGCCAGGCTGGGCGTCAGGCCGAACCCAGCCGTCAGTTGGGGGCGCCCAGCCGGTAGCCGGCGCCGCGCACGGTGTGCAGCAGCGTTTCGGGTTCGCCTTCATCCAGCTTCTTGCGCAGCCGGCTGACGTGGACATCGATGACATTGGTGCCGGGATCGAAATGATAATCCCAGACGCCTTCCAGCAGCATGGTGCGGGTGACGACCTGTTCGGCGTGGCGGAGCAGATATTCCAGCAGGCGGAATTCACGTGGTTGCAGCACCAGCGTGCGGCCGCCGCGCTTCACCCGGCGGGCGAGCAGGTCCATTTCCAGATCGCCGCAGCGCAGCACGGTGGTGACCGGCGGGCCGGCCTGGCCGCGGCGCAGCAGCAGCCGCAGCCGGGCGAGCAGTTCGGCAAAGGCAAAGGGCTTGACCAGATAATCATCGGAGCCGGCGGTAAGCCCCGCCACACGATCATCCGGGGTGCCCAGCGCCGACAGGATGATCACCGGGGTATCGATCCCGCCGGCGCGCAGCGCGCCCAGCACCGCCATGCCGTCCATGCCTGGCAGCATGCGATCAAGGATCACCGCATCGAAGCTGCCGTCGCTGGCAAGGAACAGGCCATCGCGGCCGGTGCCGGCGCGATCAACGGCAAAGCCGGCCTCGGCCAGGCCTTTGGCGATGTAGGCGGCGGTGGCGTCATCATCCTCCACCAGCAAAATCTTCTGGCTCACGCGCGCTCCTGACAAGGCAATTCTATCGGGCATGCGATGCTACCCCGGACTGGAGGATGATGCAAAAACCGCGACCGCGTGTCGCCGGGGGCGGGTTGGGCAGGCTGGCATCGTCATGTTACCGTGCCGGCTGTGTTCGCCGGCGTCATGTTACGCTTAGGTCACGATTTCGTCATGAAAGGCCGCGATGAATGCCGGGGTATGCGCAAAAGACCGATTGTTACACGGCCTTTCCGAATTGTAATCTGCGGCCAAGCACCGAGTAACGCACTGCAACATAACCCCGGCGGACTACCCCCCTGCCACCGGACCCTTCAATTGAGGCTGTTGTTTTTGATGACGTCCGTTCGGCTGTTCCTGATCATGATGGCGGCCTGGTGCCCGCTGGCGGTGCGCGCCGAACCCGCGCCCGGCGCCGCACCTGTGCCTATCACCCTGGCCGCGGCGCTGGCCGCCGGGGATGCTGCCAATATCGATGTGGTGACGGCGCGCAACGCCGTGAAGACCGCGGCTGCCGGCCTGCGCATCGCCGGCACCGCGCCGAACCCGACCGTCAGCCTGGGGGCGGTATCGCTGCGCCCCAATCGCATCGGCAGCGACCGGATTGAAAACCTCAGCGACAATTCGCTGCGCATCGACCAGCCGTTTGAACGCGGTGGCAAGCGCCAGGCGCGGGTGGCGGCGGCGCGTGCCGGGCTGGAGGCAGCGGGCAATGATGTTGTTGACACGCGCCGCCAGGTCCATGCCGCGATCACTACCGCCTATTTCGATCTGATGGCTGCCGAACGCCGGCTGCAATTGGTGACGGCGACGGCGGAAAGCTGGGCGACGGGCCTGACCATCGCCAACCGCCGGCTGGTGGCGGGCGCCATTGCCGGCGGTGACCTGGCGCGGCAGAAGGTCGAAGCGCTGCGCGCCGCCAGCGCCGTCACCCAGGCCGAAACCGACCGGCGCGAGGCGCAATTGCTGCTGGCGACGCTAATCGGCCGCGACAGCGAGGCGCTGGCGACGATCGGTGACTGGCCGGCGGCACAGGCGGCCGGGCTGGAACCCGCCGATGCTGTTGCCGAACGCCGGCCGGATGTGCAGGCGGCGGCAGCGCGGGTCGTTGCCGCCCGCCGCCAGCTTGATGGCGCCCATGCCTTGCGCCACCCGGATGTGACGGCCGGCGTGCAATATGAACATGATCCCAATGGCATCGGCAGCAGCGTCGGGGTCGGCCTGTCATTCCCGCTGCCGCTGCGCAACAATTATGGCGGCGACATCGATGCCGCGGGCGCCGCGCTCGCCCAGGCCGAAGCCAGCGCCGCCAAGGTGCGCGCCGTGGCGGCAGCCGAGATCATTACCGCCCGCCGCGCCGCCGCCGCCGCCAGCGCCCGGCGCGCCAGCTTTGATGGCGATTTGCTGCCCGCCGCCCGCCATGCCGCCGATACCGCCGAATTCGCCTATCGCAGCGGCGCGCTGGCCTTGCTCGATCTGCTCGATGCGCGGCGCACCCTGCAGGCGATCGGGCTGGAAGCGATCGATGCCCATGACGATGAAGCCCGGGCGCTGGCCCGGATGCGCGCCGCCGAAACCACTGGAGACGAATGACCATGGCCCTGCGCATGCCCAAATCGGCGCTGACTCCGGTGCTGATCCCGCTGCTGGCCGTATTTGTCCTGCTGCCGGCCTGTGACAAGCCCGCGGCGCCCGCCCCCGTGCCCGCCAAGACCCCCAGCGTCATTGCTTATGCCCCTGGATCGCCCGAGCTTGATTCGATCCAGGTCGCCGTCGCCGAAACCAGCCCCTTGCCGATTTCGGCCGATCTCAACGCGCGGGTTGCCGTCGATGAAGCCGTCACCAGCCGCATCGGCGCGCCGATTGCCGGCCGAATCACCCGCCTGTCCGCCGATATTGGCGAGGCGGTGCGCGCCGGCCAGGCGCTGGCGATCATGGATGCGCCGGATTTGGCCCAGGCCCGTGCAGACCTGCAAAAAGCCAATGCCGACAATGAGTTGAAGTTGCGTGCTGCCGCCCGCGCGCGCAGCCTGTTCGAAGGCGAAGCCATCGCCAAGCGCGATCTGGAGGCCGCCAACGCCGATGCGGCGGCGGCCGCTGCCGAAGCCACCCGTGCCCGGCTGCGCCTTGCCAATTTGGGCGGTGGCAGCGGTGCGGCGCTGGCGGTGACGACGCCCATTGCGGGCTATGTGCTTGATCGCCAGGTCAATCCCGGCCAGCAGATCAGCGCCGGGCAGGGGCCATTGTTCATCGTTACTGACCCGAAACGCCTGTGGCTGCTCGTCGATGTCCCCGAAACCGCCATCGGCCGGGCGCGTATCGGCGAAGATGTCCAGTTCGATGTCGCCGCCTGGCCCGACCGGCATTTCCGCGCCCGCATCGAACGCATCGGGCTGGGCGTTGATCCGGTCACCCGCCGCGTTCAGGTGCGTGCCAGCGTCGCCAACCCCGATCTGGCGCTCAAGCCCGAAATGTTCGCCCGCGCGCGCCTGGTGACCGATGATGGCCGCACGGCGCTGAAAGTGCCCAATGCTGCGCTGTTCGAACAGGGGCTGAAATCCTATGTTTTCAAGGTGGAAGCCCCTGGTCGCTTCCGCCGTGTACCCGTCGAGGTCGGTGCCCGCGGCGCCGCTGATTCCTATGTGATCGCCGGGCTGAACCCCGGTGATCACATTGTCGGCGACGGCGCGCTGCTGCTCAATGCCCAGCTGGCCGGGGACTGATCGGCATGATCGGCGATCTGGCGCGCTTCGTCACTTATAACCGGCTGTTCGTCTTCATCATGGTGGCGGCGCTGATCATCATCGGTGGCCGCGCCGTGACGACCCTGCCGATCGAAGCCTTTCCGGATGTCCAGGATGTCCAGGTCGTCGTCATCACCCAGCAGCCGGGGCAGGCACCCGAGGAAGTCGAACGTGCCATCTCGTTGCCCGTCGAACGCGCCCTTGCGGGCACGCCCGGTCTGACGACGATGCGGTCGGTATCCATCACCGGGCTATCGGTGGTCACGCTGATCTTTGCCGACGGCACCGACGATTATTTCGCCCGCTCGCAGGTGCTGGAAAAGCTTCGCGATGCCGATCTGCCGCCCGATGTCACCCCCAGCCTGGCACCGCTGTCCACCGCTGTCGGCGAAGTCTTCCGCTACGTGCTCGAAAAGCCGGCGGACATGCCGCTGTACGAAGCCCGCGCCATCCAGGATTTCGTGGTGCGGCCGACCATCCGCATGGTCCCGGGCGTCGCTGATGTCAGCAGCTTTGGCGGCAGCATCAAGCAATATCAGATCCGCATTCGTCCCGACACGCTGAAACGCTATCAGGTGGCGCTTGCCGATGTGCAGACGGCGATCGGCAATGCCAATGCCAATGTCGGCGGCGGCATCATGCGCCGCGGTGACGAAGCCGTCGTGGTGCGCGGCGTCGGGCTTTACGCGACGGTTGAAGATGTGGCGAACACGCTGGTCAAGGCCAAGGATGGCCGCACTATTCGGGTCGGGGATCTGGGTGATGTCGTCATCGGCATTCCCGAACGTGCCGGCATCGCGTCGATCGACCATGAAGATGATGTGTCGGAAGGCATCGTCACGATGATCAAGCGGCAGAATGCCGCCGAAGTCGTCAAGGGCGTGCGCGCTGCCGTTGACCAGATGAATGCCCAATTCCGGCTCGATGCCAAGCGCGAAGGCCGGCAGCCGATCCAGATCCGCCCGACCTATCAACGCACCAAGCTGATCGACCGGACGGTGGCGACCGTTGCTGAAAATCTGGTCGTCGGGGCGTCGCTGGTGACGGCGTTGCTGCTGGTGTTCCTGCGCAACTGGCGGGCGGCGCTGGCGGTGGCGGCCATCATTCCGCTGGCGCTGCTGGCGGCCTTTGCCGGGCTCAATCAGGTCAATGTGCCGGCCAACCTCATTTCGATGGGGGCGGTCGATTTCGGCATCATCATCGATTCCGCCGTGGTGCTGGTCGAAGCGATGATGGTCGGCCTGTCGGTGGAGGCGGCACGGCGCGGCGGTTCGACCGATCGGGCGCAGCGGCGTGCCGTGCTGCGCGGCACCGTCACGGCGCTGGGCCGGCCGATCCTGTTTTCCAAGGCGATCATCATTACCGCCTTCATCCCGATCTTCACCTTTCAGCGGGTGGAGGGCAAGATGTTCTCGCCCGTGGCGCTGACGCTCAGTTTCGCCCTCGGCGCGGCACTGATCCTGACACTGACCTTCCTGCCCGCCATCCTGTCGCTGCTCGTCGAACGCTATGACATGGCCGAAAAGCACATCGCCTGGATGGACTGGCTGCGCGATCGCTACCGCGCCGTCATCAACTGGTCGCTGGGGCGCTTCAAGCTGGTGTTTGCCTTGTCGATCGTCGCGCTTGTCATCACCGCGGCGCTGGTGCCGCGGCTGGGGTCGGAATTCCTGCCGCAGCTTGATGAAGGCAATATCTGGTTGACTGTGCAACTGGCACCGTCGGCGGCGATTCAGACAACCCGTCGGGTGGAGGCGCGTATCCGGGCGATCATGCTGAGCTACCCGGAAGTCAACATGGTGGTGTCCGAAACTGGTCGCCCCGATGATGGCACCGATCCCAAGGGGCCATCGAGCCTGCAAATGCTGATCGATCTGAAGCCGCGCGATGGCTGGCGCCCGCAATTTCCCACCAAGCCGGCGCTGGAAGACGATATGCGCAAGCGGATCGCCGCCATGCCCGGCGTGCCAACCAATTTCAGCCAGGCGATCCAGGATTCGGTCGAAGAAAGCCTGTCAGGCGTGAAGGGGGAGATTTCGATCAAGATCGCCGGGCCTGACCTGACGGTGCTGGAAGAACTTGCCGACCAGACCGCCAAGGTGGTCGCCGCCGTGCCCGGTGCCGCCGATGTCGCCGCGATCAAGGTCGGCGGCCAGGCCGAGGTGCGCGCCGTTTATGATCGCGCCGCCATGGCGCGGCTGGGGCTGAACCCAGGGGATGCCAATGCCGCGATCCAGGCGGCGTTCGGCGGCGCTGTCGTGGGTTCGGCCTATGAGGGCGACCGCAAGTTCGACATCGTGGTGCGGTTCGTCGAGGATGAACGCAACGCCATCGATGATCTGCCGGAATTGCAGATCCCGCTGCCAAATGGTGGCACGGTGTCGCTGGGCGAAGTCGCGCATGTGGATCTGCGTGTTGGCGCGTCGCGGATCAGCCGCGAAGGCGGCGGCCGCAATGTCGCGGTCAAGGCCAATGTCGATGGCCGCGACCAGGGCGGCTTTGTGACCGAAGCCCAGGAAAAGGTGGCCGCCGCCGTGCATTTGCCGGCCGGCTACAGCATGGCCTGGGGCGGCCAGTTCGAAAATCAGCAGCGCGCCACCAAGCGCCTGATGATCATTGTGCCGCTGGTGCTGCTGGCGATTTTCGCATTGCTGTTCTGGGCGTTCAAATCGATCCGTTTTGCCGCGCTGGTGCTGGCGATGATTCCCTTCACCATGATCGGCGGCATGGCGGCACTGGGCATGGCGGGGTTGCACATGTCGGTGTCAGCGGCGGTCGGCTTTATCGCCGTAGCCGGTATCGCCGTGCAGAATGGTGTCGTCATGCTCGAACATATCACTGAACGCTTCAGCGGCGGCGACAGCTTCGACGTGGCGATCACCGAAGGCGCGGTTGACCGGCTGCGGCCGATCCTGATGACGGCGCTGATGGCCGGGCTGGGGCTGTTGCCCGCCGCGCTGTCGACCGGCATCGGTTCGGAAACCCAGCGGCCTTTCGCCTGTGTGATCGTCGGCGGGATCGTTTCGGCGACCCTGTTCATGCTGGTGCTGATGCCGCTGGCGCTGCAACGGTTGAAGCCGAAGGTTTAGGGGCGGGGTGCTGATAAATTCCCTCCCCGCAGGGGAGAGGGAATTTGTCTTCGCGCTTTCGACATCGATAGCGTCGGCCGATTTCCATCCCCGGAAAAGCACTTCCGGGCCTTGACGATTGGCCTTGTCCCTCCCATATGCCACCTCGCTGTTGGCACTCATATCCTGTGAGTGCCAACAGCCCGAATCAAACAAGAATGAGGGCTAAAATGACATTCCGTCCGCTCCACGACCGGGTGCTCGTGCGCCGCGTCGAAGCTGAAGAAAAGACTGCCGGCGGGATCATCATCCCCGATACGGCCAAGGAAAAGCCGCAGGAAGGCGAAGTCGTCTCGGTCGGCACCGGCACCCGCGGCGATGACGGCACCGTCCACCCGCTTGAAGTCAAGGCTGGCGACAAGATCCTGTTCGGCAAATGGTCGGGCACCGAAGTCAAGGTTGGCGGCGAAGACCTGATCATCATGAAGGAAAGCGATATTCTGGGGATTCTCGGCTGACGCCAAGGGGTTGGGCATTCTCGCCTGATCCCTGCGCTCGCCTGACTCTCCATCGCTCAACATCCAGACAAAGGAAGATTTACCATGGCAGCCAAAGACGTAAAGTTCGGCCGCGACGCGCGTGAGCGCATCCTGCGCGGCGTCGATATCCTCGCCGACGCCGTCAAGGTGACGCTGGGTCCCAAGGGCCGCAATGTCGTCATCGAAAAGTCGTTCGGTGCCCCGCGCATCACCAAGGACGGCGTCACCGTCGCCAAGGAAATCGAACTGAAGGACAAGTTCGAAAATCTCGGCGCCCAAATGGTCCGCGAAGTCGCTTCGAAGACCAACGACGTCGCCGGGGACGGCACCACCACCGCCACCGTGCTGGCCCAGGCCATCGTGCGCGAAGGCATGAAGTCGGTTGCTGCCGGCATGAACCCGATGGATCTGAAGCGCGGCATCGATCTCGCCGTTTCCAAGGTTGTCGCAGACCTGAAGGCGCGTTCGAAGCCAGTCGCCGGCACCTCGGAAATCGCCCAGGTCGGCACCATCTCGGCCAATGGCGAGAGCGAAATCGGTGAAATGATCGCCAAGGCCATGGAAAAGGTCGGCAAGGAAGGCGTCATCACCGTCGAAGAAGCCAAGGGCATGGACAGCGAACTCGATGTCGTCGAAGGGATGCAGTTCGACCGCGGCTACCTCAGCCCCTACTTCATCACCAACCCTGAGAAGATGACGGTCGAACTGGACAACCCGTAC